>DASQVF010000100.1:0-3277 GCA_035640915.1 Propionibacteriaceae bacterium | reverse complement strand
CAAGCTGCGCACGCTGCGTCAGCTGGCGGCGCAGTGGATGCGGGAGAACGGGGTCACGGCACGATTCATCCGGGTGGACGCCATCGGCGTGGTGCTCCTTCCGGGTCAGGAGCCGTCGCTGACCCATGTGCGGGCGGTGGGCTGAGATGGCGTCCGCGTGTGCCTGGTCGGTGGCCCTGTCGGGCCTGGAGGGCCGGCTGGTCGAGGTCGAGGCCGACATCGGTGCCGGGCTGCCCCGGACGGTGCTGGTGGGGCTGCCGGACAGCGCGCTCTACCAGTCGCGGGACCGGTGCAAGGCGGCGATCAGCAACTCGGGGCAGGAGTGGCCGATCGCGCTGCTGACCATCAACCTGTCACCGGCGACCCTGCCCAAGGCCGGCAGCCACTACGACCTCGCGATCGTCGCCGCCGTGCTGGCGGCGCAGGGAGTGGTGCCCCGACCGGAGCTGCGGCGCACCGTCCTGCTCGGCGAGCTGGGCCTGGACGGTCGGGTGCGTCCGGTCCGCGGTGTGCTGCCGGCGTCGCTGGCCGCCGCGGACGCCGGCTTCACCCGGGTGATCGTGCCGCTGCGGCAGGCCGGTGAGGCCGGGCTGGTGGAGGACATCGACGTGCTCGGGATCGCCTCGATCACCCAGCTGGTGGCGCTGCTGCGTGGCGACCCCGTACCGGAGGTTGAGCCGATCGAGGTGGCCGGGGAGCGGACCGCCGGACCCACCGGGCCACCGGTCGACCTGGCCGACGTGGTGGGTCAGATGGAGGCGAAGTGGGCCTGCGAGGTGGCCGCGGCCGGGCGGCACCACATGCTCTTCCACGGCCCGCCGGGGGTCGGCAAGACGATGCTCGCGGAACGGGTGCCGAGCCTGCTGCCGGACCTGGACCTGCACGACGCGCTCGAGGTCTCCGCCCTGCACTCGCTGGCCGGGTACCACCTCGCCGACCAGCTGGTGATCCGCCCGCCCTACAGCGATCCGCACCACTCCGCCTCGGTGGTCAGCATGGTCGGCGGCGGACCGCGACTGGCGCGTCCCGGGGCCATCTCGCTGGCCCACCGGGGCGTGCTGTTCCTGGACGAGGCGCCCGAGTTCGCTCCGCAGGTGATCGATGCCCTGCGGACGCCGCTGGAGTCCGGCACGGTGCAGATCAACCGCAGCGAGGGACCGGCACGGTTCCCGGCCCGGTTCCAGCTGATCCTTGCCGCCAACCCCTGTCCCTGCGGACTCGCCGCCACGCCGGGTGGCCAGTGCCAATGCGCCCCGTTCGCCGTCCGCCGCTACGCCGAGCGGATCTCGGTGCCGATTCGCGACCGGATCGACATCAACCAGGGCTTCCTGCCGGTGCGCAAGGCCTACCTGAAGGCTGCGCTGCAGCGCGCCGAGTCGTCGGCGGCGGTCGCGGACCGGGTACGGGAGGCCCGTGATCGCCAGCTGCGCCGCCTCGCCGGGACGGGATGGCGCACCAACGGCGAGGTGTCCGGCGTGCACCTGCGCAAACAGCTGCCCCTCCCGGAGGGCTGGCCTGAGGTGGAGGACGCCCATGACCGGGGCCGGCTGAGCTCACGCGGCGTGGACAAGGTGCTGCGGCTGTGCTGGACGGTGGCCGACCTGGCGGGTCGGGACGTTCCCGGTCGGGACGAGGTGGGCATCGCGCTGGCCATGCGCCGCGGCGAACAGCCCGGCTCGGTGTTGCGGGGCGTGGGCTGAGCCGTGGTGAACGAGAGCGAGCGGCGGGCTCGTCTGGCGCTGAGCTGCGCGACCGACGGCGGCGAACCGGTGGTGGCCGACCTGGTGGCCCGGACCGGTGCCGAGGAGGCCTGGCGCCAGCTGCGGGACGGGGCGCTCGGCAGGCCGATGGCCGAGCGGGCCGCGCAGCTGTCGGTCGGGGTCGTCCAGCGACTGGCCGCGGCCGCCGGGATCCGGTTCGTCGTCCCCGGAGACGACGAGTGGCCGCCGGGCCTGGCCGACCTCGACCACGTGGACCCGATCCAGCGGCGCGGCGGGGTGCCGATCGGCCTGTGGCTGCGCGGACCCGGAGAGCTGGCGCCGCTGGTGCGGCGGTCGGTGGCCATCGTGGGCTCGCGCGCGGCCACGGCGTACGGGAACGGCATCACCACCGACCTGGCGGTGGATCTCGCCGAGCGCGGGGTGACGGTGGTGTCCGGTGGCGCCTTCGGCATCGATGCGGCCGCCCATCGCGGAGCACTGTCGATCGGCGGTCCGACGGTCGGGGTGCTGGCCTGCGGGGTGGACGTCGCGTACCCGCAGGCCAATGCGGAGCTGTTCGAGCAGATCGCCCGCGATCACCTGCTGGTCTCCGAGCTGCCGCCCGGTGCCCACCCGACCCGAGTCCGGTTCCTGGCCCGGAACCGGCTGATCGCAGCGATGAGCTCGGCCACCGTGGTGGTGGAGGCGGCACTGCGGTCCGGTGCCCGGAACACCGCGGGCTGGGCGGTGGAGTGCGGCCGCCCCCTGATGGCGGTGCCGGGCTCGGTCTACTCCCGGGCCTCGACCGCCCCGCACCTGATGATCCGCAGCGGGCAGGCGGTGCTGGTCACCAACGCGGCCGAGGTGATGGAGCTGGTGTCGGCGAGCGGGCAGGACACGTTGCCGCTGCCCGCAGGTCCGCGACGGGCCACCGACGGCCTGAGCGACTCGCAGCTCGCGGTGTACGAGGCGGTGCCGGCGCGCCGCCGGGCGGCGGTGGGTGACATCGCGCTGGCGGCCGGCGTCAGCGTGCCCGGCTGCCTGAGCGCCCTGAGCGCGCTGGAAACGGCCGGGCTGGTGGAAGGAGACTCGCGTGGCTGGCTGGCTACGTTCGGCCGGCCCCGTTGAGGAAGGTCCGCAGCAGCGGACCGGCGGTCCGGGAGCCGGACTCGCCGTCCTGGACGAAGACGGCAACGGCCAGGTCGCCCTTGCCGGCGATCATCCAGGCGTGGGTCCGGAAGGGCGTCGTGGTGCCGTACTCGGCGGTGCCCGTCTTGGCGATCACCGCCCCGTCGACGTCACTGAGCACCCGAGCGCTGCCACTGGTCACCACGGCCCGCATCATCTGCCGGAGCTGGTCGGCCTCGTCCGCCGTCAGCGGCTTGCCCTTGGCCTGGGGCCTGTCGCCTCCCTCCACCAGGTACGGCAGTACGGTGCGGCCGGCGCTCACCGACGCGACGACGCCGGCCATCGCCAACGGCGACGCCTCGACCCGGCCCTGACCGATCAGCGCCGCCGCCCGCCCGGTGGCGGATGGGTCGTCGGGCACCGAGCCGAAGAAGGACGAGAAGCCGGTC
>DASQVF010000099.1:0-3933 GCA_035640915.1 Propionibacteriaceae bacterium | reverse complement strand
GCCCGTGGCGTGACACCGGTCCGGGCCGTCTCGTACTCGAGCTTCCAGCCCGCCTGGCTGAAGACCGACGCAGCCGCGTACGGATCCTCGGTGACCAGGAGAGGGGCCAGCATCACAGACTCCTGACATCGTGCGAGCGCTTGACCAACTCTTTCACACCAGGGCGCGAACTGGCCGAGTCTAGACTCGCAGTCGAGATGGCGCGGCGTGTCCAGTCGATCATGGCCCTGGTCGGCCTGCTGCTCCTCCCGGCCTGCACGCCGAGCCCGGCTCCGACGGCCGCTCCCCGCACCCTGGCCTGGTCGGTGGTCGAGCTGCCCGACGGCCTCAACGCCTCCTCTCTGGCCGTGGCCGGCAAGGCCCTGCTGGTCGGTGGCCGGAGCACCACCGGGGGTGGGCCCCCCGGACTGGTCACGGTCGCCGGCGACGGCACGGCCACCCCGCTGGCCGTGAGGCCGCAGAGCCCGTACGCCAAGGTCGCCGACCTGGCCTCGCTGGCCACCGACGGCCGCACGGTGTACGCACTGGGCAGGGCCCACGGCGGTGCCCACGCCAACTTCCGCTGGACCACCTGGCAGGGCTCGGTCGCCGGCGGCCTGGCCGAGACGCCGCAGAGCTTCTCCACCTTCGGCGGCTGGGAGGCCGGCGGCCTGCTCGACGTGGTGCTGACCAGCGACGGCCCGGCGATCGCCGGCAGCTGGTCCTCCGCCGACGGGACTGGGCTCGACGGGGCGGTCTGGGAGCTGCACGGGAAGGTGTGGAGACGACAGGACTCGGCCGGCACTCCGCTGGCCAACACCCGTGAGGTCCAGGTCGCCCCGCGCGCCGCGGGCGGGAACGGTTCCACCATGATCATCAGCGGCTCCGTGATCACCTTCCCGGACGGGGTGCAGCAGAGCGCCGCGGTCTGGACCCGGTCGGGACTGACCGGGCCCTGGCAGCTGGTTCGGCTGCCCGAGCCGGGCAATACCAGCGAGGCGTTGTCGGTGGCCTGCGGCGAGGCCTGCTGGATCGCCGGACACGCCGACGGCCAGGACGCTCTGTGGCGGCTCGCCGCGGACGGCGCCGCCGTACGCGAGAGAGGGCTCCCGGCCCAGCCGGTCGACGTGGACGGTCCCGGCCCGCGGACGGTCGTGTCCGAGGGACGCCCGGGGATGCTGTCCAGCCACGGCGGCAAGACCACGCTGCTGCTGCTGGACGAGGGCGGCTGGACCAGCATCGCCGGCCCGGACGGCACCGTGCAGGACGCCACCGTCGTCGGTGACCGCCTGTACGCGGTGATCGGCGACGGCGGGCACACCCGCCTCTGGGTGGCGGGACTCTAGTCTGAACTGGCGGCTCGCGCCCGGCCGCGGGGTCAGCCCTAGACGATGGCGGCCAGCGCCCGGATGGCCAGCGGGTAGCCGGCAACGCCGAGGCCCACGATGATCCCTGCGGCGTGGGCGGACACGTAGGAGTGGTGCCGGAACGACTCGCGGGCGTGCACGTTGCTGACGTGCACCTCGATCACCCGCGCTCCGCCGCCGGCGATGGCGTCGGCCAGGGCGATGCTGGTGTGGCTGTACGCGCCGGCGTTGAGCACCACCCCGGCCAGCTCACCGGCTCGCTGGGCCGCGCCCGCCTGCTGCACCCAGTCGACCAGCTCCCCCTCGGAGTTGGTCTGCCGAAAGTCCAGGTCCCAGCCGAGCTCGTCGGCCACCGCCCGGCAGGCCTTCTCCACGTCGGCCAGGGTCGCGGTGCCGTACGTGCCGGGCTCGCGTACGCCGAGCAGGTTCAGGTTGGGGCCGTTCAGCACCCAGACGGCGGTCATGAACGTGATCGTGTCACGCCGGGCGCTCGGCGACGAAGAACTCCCGCGGCCTGCGCTCCTCGGTGGTGATCTCGGCGACGCTGCGGGCGGAGAAGCCGGCGTCGGTCAGCACGCCGATCCACAGCTCGCGCGGGAACAGGCCGAGCACGTGGGTGTCCTGAGCCAGCGAGACCGTCCCGTCGTCCTGACGGAGCAGGAAGGCGTATTCGGTGGTCGAGGTCACGTCGGTCGGGTCGGGGTCGGTGGTCCAGGACAGGTAACGCACGCCGCGCCCGTCGGGCGCGTCGTGGCCGCCGCACTCGGTCGACGGGGTGAAGTTCTCGACGATGTCGTCGGGGACCAGCACGGCGACCCCACCCGGCCGGCAGTGCGCGTACACGGTCCGCACCGCCGAGCGCAGGTCCTCCTCGCTGGTCATGTACTCGATCGCGTCGTGTACGAACACGGCGTCGAACTCACGGTCCAGGCGGATGGTTCGCATGTCCCCGACGTGGTGCGGGCACTCGGGGTTGAGCCGCTGCGACACCGCCACCATCTCCGGCGAGAGGTCGACCAGGGTGAGGTCGAACTCGGCCTTGAGGTGGAATGCGTTGTTGCCGCCGCCACTGCCCAGCTCCAGTAAGGTCGGCCGCTGGCCAGGTGGTGCCGACGTGGTGGTGCGCAGCAGCGACGCGGCGAACGCGGCCTCCTCGGCGTAGTCCTCCGGCGCGGAGATCAACGGCCACCACGGAGCCAGGTCGCCGTAGAAGCGGTGCCGCTCCGTCACCGGGCCTGCTGGCGCTCGGCCGACCCGCGCTCGGCCAGCCCGCGGACATACGCCGCCTGTCCCAGGTGCTGCAGTACGTCGCCGAGCACGCTGACCAGCCGGACCGCGGCGGTGACCGGCGGGTCCCAGCTGGTGTCGACCACCCGGGCCAGCTCATCGGCGTCGATCTGCTCGACGTAGCGCAGCGTCAACGCGTGGACGTCGGCGTGATATCCGGCCAGCAGGTCACCGGACACCCGGACCGCCGCCACCTCGTCGGGGCCCTGGCCGTAGCCGGTGGTCCAGTCGCTGAACGGCAGGCCGAACCGCTCCCGCCAGTCCGGCCAGGCCTGCTGCACGCCGGCGAGGGCCGCCACATGGTCGTCCTGGATCCGGGCCAGGTGCCAGAGCAGCCAGCCGGACGAGTTGGCGCCCGGAGCGGGACGGTAGGCCGAGTCCTCCTCGGTGAGCCCATCGGTCAGCTCGACGACCAGGTCCCGGACGCGGGTGAAGGAGTCGGTCAGCAGGTCCCGGGCGGCATTGACATCGGTCACCCCGCGAACGCTACCGGGACGGCGAGTGCTGGACTGTGTGCCGTGGCCGAGCCAACCGGACCGGAGCCGCCCCGGCTGGAGCCCGTCGACCTGCCGGAGCTGGACGAGCCGCGGGACACCGGCGACGTCCGCGAGGGCGAGCGCTACGAGGACCTGGACTGGAGCGGGGCCGACCGGGAGTTCTGGAGCTTCACCGGGTGCGCCTTCCGCCGGGTCAACCTCGACGGCACGCGGCTGCGGGGCACCCATCTGAACGAGGTGACGCTGAGCGGCCTGGACGTCCCGGAGCTGGACGCATCGCGCAGCACCTGGCGACGAGTGGAGGTGTCCGGCGGCCGGATCGGCTCGGCCGAGCTCTACGACGGGAGCTGGCGATCGGTTCAGGTGTCCGGGTGCAAGATCGGCTACCTGAACGCACGGGCGGCGGAGTGGCAGGACGTCCGGTTCGTCGACTGCACGTTCGACGAGCTCGACCTCTCCTCGGCCTCGGCGACCCGGCTCGCCCTCGACGGCTGCCGGATCGACACCCTCACCCTGTCCGGAGCGCGGCTGGCCGACGTCGACCTGCGCCGCGCCGACGTGCGGGCCGTCACCGGGCTCGGGGGACTGGCCGGCAGCTGGATCACCGAGAGTCAGCTGACCGAGCTGGCTCAGCACCTGGCGGCCCACCTGAAGATCAGCGTCGGGGGCTGAGAGATGTCCGGCGGCTTCGCTTGATCGCAGTTACTCACCGGTAGCATACTGTAAGTTACTGGCCAGTAACTTAGTGGGGAGAACCTCCGTGACGCACTACCGCTCCAATCTCCGCGACATCGAGTTCAACC
>DASQVF010000098.1:0-11263 GCA_035640915.1 Propionibacteriaceae bacterium | reverse complement strand
CGGTGGGCGGTCGGACGGGCCAGCCCGGTGGAAGCGACCAGCCCGGCGAGGGTCGTGGGACCGGTCTCCAGGGCGCTGAGCACCTGGGCGGCTTTGTCCAGCACGCCGACACCGCTAGTGTTGTCCATGCCTTGATATTGCCGTCTCGGATGTTGGAACGCAAGTTCCGCCGGTACAGATGAAGGAGAACCCTGCGGTCATGGGCAAGACGCTGAGCGAGAAGATCTGGGACGACCATGTCGTCCGGTCGGCTGAGGGTGAGCCGGACATGCTCTTCATCGACCTACACCTGGTGCATGAGGTGACCAGTCCCCAGGCCTTCGACGGGCTCCGCCAGGCCGGCCGTCCGGTCCGGCGGCCCGACCTGACGCTGGCCACCGAGGACCACAACACGCCGACGCTCAACATCGACCGGCCGATCGCCGACCCGGTGTCGCGGACCCAGGTGGAGACCCTGCGGAGGAACGCGGCCGAGTTCGGCGTCCGGATCCACAGCCTCGGTGACCTCGACCAGGGGATCGTGCACATCATCGGCCCGCAGCTCGGGCTGACCCAGCCCGGCCTGACCGTGGTCTGCGGCGACTCCCACACCTCCACCCACGGCGCGTTCGGGGCGATCGCTTTCGGCATCGGCACCTCCGAGGTCGAGCACGTGCTGGCCACCCAGACGCTGCCCCAGGCCCGGCCCAAGACCATGGCGGTCAACGTCGAGGGCGAGCTGCCTGCGGGTGTGACGGCGAAGGACATCGTGCTGGCGCTGATCGCCAAGGTCGGCACCGGCGGCGGGCAGGGCTACATCGTGGAGTACCGCGGGTCGGCGATCCGGGCGCTGTCGATGGAGGGCCGGATGACGATCTGCAACATGAGCATCGAATGGGGCGCCAAGGCCGGCCTGGTCGCACCGGACGAGACCACGTACGCGTACCTGAAGGGCCGCCCGCACGCGCCGCAGGGCGCCGACTGGGACGCGGCGCTGGTCTACTGGTCGACCCTCCAGACCGACGCCGACGCGGTCTTCGACGCCGAGGTCGACCTGGACGCCAGCAGCCTGAGCCCGTTCGTCACCTGGGGCACCAACCCGGGGCAGGGGGTTCCGCTGGGCGCGACGGTGCCCGACCCGGAGATCTTCGCCGACGAGGCCGACCGCACGGCGGCCACCAAGGCGCTGGAGTACATGGCGCTGCAGCCGGGCCAGCGGATGCGCGACATCGCCGTCGACACCGTCTTCCTCGGCTCATGCACCAATGGCCGGATCGAGGACCTTCGGGCGGCGGCGGCCGTGATCCAGGGGCACCACGTGGCCGACTCGGTGCGGATGCTGGTGGTGCCGGGCTCGGCGCGAGTGCGGCTGCAGGCGGAGGCGGAGGGCCTGGACGTGGTCTTCAAGGAGGCCGGAGCTGAGTGGCGGGCCGCTGGTTGCTCGATGTGTCTGGGCATGAACCCGGACCAGCTTGCGCCGGGGGAGCGGGCGGCGTCCACCTCCAACCGCAACTTCGAGGGCCGGCAGGGCAAGGGCGGCCGGACCCACCTGGTATCCCCGCTGGTGGCCGCTGCGACCGCCGTGACCGGCCGACTCAGCTCGCCCGCCGACCTGAAGGAGGAGGTGCTGATCGGTGGATAAGTTCACCACGCACACCGGAACTGCGCTCCCGCTGCGCCGCAGCAACGTCGACACCGACCAGATCATCCCGGCGGTCTACCTCAAGCGGGTGACCAAGACCGGGTTCGAGGACGGCCTCTTCGCGGCCTGGCGCAGCGATCCGAACTTCGTGCTGAACCAGCCCCAGTACGCCGGAGCGACGATCCTGATTCCCGGCCCCGACTTCGGCACCGGCTCGTCCCGCGAGCACGCGGTCTGGGCGCTTCAGAACTACGGGTTCAGGGTCGTGCTCGGCTCGCGGTTCGGCGACATCTTCCGGGGCAACTCGGGCAAGGCCGGGCTGCTGGTCGGAGAGGTCGAGCAGAAGATCATCGAGGAGCTGTGGGACTACGTCGAGGAGCATCCGGCGAACCCGATCACCGTGGACCTGGTCGAGCGGACCGTCACCGCGGACGGCTTCTCGACCACGTTCTCGATCGACGACTACACCCGGTGGCGGCTGATGGAGGGCCTGGACGACATCGGTCTGACCCTGCGACACGTCGAGCACATCGACCGCTTCGAGCAGACGCGGCCCTCGTTCAAGCCGGCGACACTGCCCGTCAAGGTCACCAACCCCGACTAGCGCGCCGTAGTCGACCGCTTACCGCCAGCTACTCCTTCTTCGCGCCTTCAGCAGAGGGCGGTAGGAAGGAGTAGCTGGCGGTATGTCGCATCTGGCCCCCGGGCGCACGACCCGCCGCCATTTCCTGTCAGGCAACACAAATGTGCAGGCTGTAATTGTCGGACCGCTCGATCTTTACTTAACGTGATCTCTGCGGCCTTCATTCGACTCGGCCGCGCTCCAGTTCTGGGGGGGAGAACGCGCGAGGAAAGGAAGAATGAACAAAGCGGAACTGATTACGGCGCTGTCGGCTCACTACGACGGCAGCAAGGCCGAAGCAGCCAAGGCCCTCGATGCGGTGGTGTCGACCATCACCTACAAGACCGCCGCCGGTGAGAAGGTCTCCATCACCGGATTCGGAGTGTTCGAGAAGGTCCACCGCTCAGAGCGCATGGTGCGCAACCCGCGCACCGGCGAGCGCAAGAAGGCCGAGGCCACCGCAGTTCCGCGGTTCCGGGCCGGGACCGACCTCAAGGCGTACGTCGCCGGTGAGAAGGAGGTGCCAGACACCTCGGCCACACCGGCGGCCAAGAAGGCCGCGTCCGCCAAGCGATCCACCACCAGGAAGAAGGCCGCCGCCCCCGTGGCCAAGGCCGGCTGAGACCGATCACCACCAGGCACTCAGCACCCGGTCCGCCGCGGTCACAGCGTGCAGCCGCTGGCCGGACCGGACGGGTCGTCCGGGTCTGCCGATCACTCCGTCGGGGAGCACCACGCGACGGCCGGCGGCGGTGACGGCCAGCCGCTGATCCCGGTCATCGGTCCACTCAGTGACGGTGACCACTTGGTACCGGCCGAGGCGGCCGTACGCCGGGTCCACCAGGGCGTCGGTGAAGGGCCCGACCCCGAGCTCGATGGCGGTCGCCAGGTCGACCTCGGTGTCCACGTCCCGACGGGCGTCCGCCATGGGCGCGCCGAGCAGCTCGTCGGTGAGCGGCAGCGCCCCGCCGGCCCGGTGACGGGCCGCCGACCGACCCGAGAACGCGGGGTCCAGCGGTGCGTCGTTGGCCACCAGCATCGTCGTACCGACGCCGGACGCGTCAGCCAGGAAGGCCCGCCGAGTCGACCGGGATGCCTGGAGTACCCGCGCGACCGAGGCCGTCCGCAGGGCGGGCAGGTCGCCGACGCAGGCCAGCACGCTGTCGAAGCCATCGGCCCGGAGTCGGTGCCCGCCGAACGCCAGGGCCGCGTTCATTCCCGGCTCGGGCGGTTCCGGCAGCACAGTGGCGGGGATCCCGGCCCGGGACAGCCGGGAGGCCAACGCAGGCTGTCCGCTGACCACGACCACCTGCGAGACCGCCGCGGCCAGAGCCCGTAGCGTGTCGAGCGCCATCGTCTCGGCCAGGTGCTGGCGCAGCGGAGCCGGAAGGTCGAGGCGAGACTTCGCGTACTCACTCGGCTTGAGGGCGACCACCGCGCCGGCCGGAAGGGCTGCGTCCGAGGTGTCCATCGGCCACGATGCTGCCACGACGGCGTTGGGGTCGGACCGGGTCGCCCCCCTTGCCGGACTAGGGTGATGGCGACCGGCGCCGGGCGCCGCAGCGGATCCGCTCACGAAGCCAGCGAGGACCGGAGGTACGCATGACCGAGCGGCCGGCCGCCCGTTCCGCTGCGGCACGGTCCCTGGCCCAGGTCAACCAGGAGCCGGGACGGAGCACGATCTTCGGCGTCGTGACGCTGCTCAACGCGATCGTCCGGCCGCTGACCCGGCGGGACTGGCGAGCACAGGACAAGATTCCGCAAACCGGTGGGGTGATCTTCGTGGTCAACCACATCTCCAACGCCGACCCGATCGCCCTCGGCCAGTTTCTGGCCTTCTCCGGACGCTGGCCGCGGTTCCTCGCCAAGGCCTCGCTGTTCAGCGTTCCGGTGCTGGGCCGCATCATCCGGGCCTGCGGCCAGATCCCGGTGCAGCGGCAGTCGGCCAGGTCGGCCGACGCACTGGTCGCCGCCGTCGAGGCGGTGAACCAGGGCCGGGCGGTGGTGATCTACCCCGAAGGGACGATCACCCGGGATCCCGACCTGTGGCCGATGGCCGGTAAGACCGGGGCGGCCCGGGTCGCCCTGCGGACCGGCTGCCCGGTGATCCCCATCGGCCAATGGGGGGCCCAGGAGCTGATGTACGGCCGGCAGATCCACTTCCCCAAGCTGCTGCCCCGCAAGACCTTTCACATGCTGGTGGGTGACCCGGTGGACCTGGACGACCTGCGGGGCCAGCCCGTCACCGCCGAGGCGCTGGATGCGGCCACGGAGCGGATCATGGATGCGATCACCGCTCTTGTCGCCGAGCTGCGGCAACAGCCGCCGCCGGCGGAGCGGTTCGTCCCGCCGCCCGGTCCGGGTCGGGAGCGCGCGTCGTGACCGACGCGCGCCGACCCCGGCGGGTCACAGTGATGGGCTCGGGGTCCTGGGGGACCGCGTTCGCCCTGGTGCTGGCCGACGCCCACAACGACGTCATGCTGTGGGCTCGCCGTCCGGAGCTCGCCGCGGCGATCAACGCCGAGCACCGCAATCCCGACTACTTCCCGACCATCGCGCTGCCGGAGTCGGTGCGGGCGCTCAGTGACCCGGCCGCAGCGATGGCCGGTGCGGAGTTCGTCGTCCTCGCCGTGCCGTCGCAGTCGCTCCGCGACAACCTGGCCGGCTGGGAGCTGCCCAAGGCCGCGGTGGTGGTCAGCCTGGCCAAGGGGATCGAGCTGGGCACCGGACTGCGGATGAGCCAGGTGATCGCCGACGCGGCCGATGTGGCGCCCGACCGGATCGCGGTGGTGACCGGGCCGAACCTGGCCCGGGAGATCGCCGAGCGGCAGCCCTCGGCCAGCGTGGTGGCCAGCGTCTCGCTGGGAACGGCCGAGGCCCTGCAGGAGACCTGCCACACGGCGCGGTTCCGGGCCTACACCAATACCGACGTGATCGGCTGCGAGCTGGGCGGTGCGACCAAGAACGTGATCGCGCTCGCCGTCGGCATCGCGGTCGGGCTCGGGCTGGGGGCCAACGCCACCGCCTCGGTGATCACCCGGGGACTGGCCGAGATCAGCCGGCTGGGCGCGGCCCTGGGTGCGGACCCGTACACCTTCTCCGGGCTCGCCGGCCTGGGCGACCTGGTCGCGACCTGTTCGTCGCCGCTGTCCCGGAACCGGACGTTCGGCGAGGAGCTGGGCCGGGGTCGGACGGTGGCCGAGATCACCGCCGCCACTCGCCAGGTCGCCGAGGGCGTCAAGTCGTGCGCCTCCATTCAGGCGCTGGCTGCGGCGCACGGCGTGGAGATGCCGATCGTCGAACAGGTGGCCGGCGTGATCGCCGGCCGGCTGACCCCGACGGAGATGATCACCGCCCTGATGTCCCGGTCGGCCAAGCCCGAGCGTTACTGAGGAGCCAGCTGGTCCAGCGCCTGGGCGAGGTCGGCCCAGAGGTCCTCGACGTGCTCGATGCCGACCGACAGCCGGACAAGCCCCTCGGGCACCGATGCCAGCTCGGCGGGCCAGCGTCGCCGCCGCTCCAGGGTCGACTCGACCCCGCCCAGGCTGGTGGCGAACACCCAGAGCCGGCAGCCCGACACCAGGGCGTCGGCCGTCGCCGCGTCGGCCAGCTCGATCGAGATCAGCGACCCGAATCCGGCCATCGTCCGGCTCGCCCGCTGGTGTCCCGGGTCGTCCGGCAGCCCCGGGAAGCGGACCCGCTGCACGGCCGGATGGCAGGCCAGCCGCTCGGCCAGGACCTGGGCGTTCTGAGCGGCGCGGCCGAGGCGTAGCGGCAGGGTGCGCAGACCGCGCAGCGACAGGTAGGCCTCCATCGGTCCGGGGATGGCGCCGAAGTACGTTCGGATCCCGGTCAAGGCGGCCAGCGTGGCGGCGTCGTCCGATCGCGCCACCACGGCGCCGAGCAGCACGTCGGAGTGCCCGGACAGCATCTTGGTCATCGAGTGCACGACCACGCTCGCTCCGTGCTCGAGCGGCCGCTGCAGCAGTGGAGTGGCGAACGTGTTGTCCACGACCACCCGCACCCGCCCGGCCAGCTCCCGACCGATTCGGGGCAGGTCGACCACCTCCATCATCGGGTTCGTGGGCGACTCCAGCCAGACCAGGTCGGCGCCGTCCGCCGCGGCCAGGACCGCCTCGGTGTCGGCGACGTCGACCTGGCGGACCGTCCAGCCGTAGCGGGTCGCCCGGTTGTCGATCGCCGCCGCCACGCCGAGATAGCAGGAGCGCGGCAGTACCACGACGGCTCCCGGCTCCACCAGCTCGAGAACCGCCTGGCTGGCGGCCAGGCCCGAGGCGAAGGTCAGCGCCGTTCCGCCCTCCAGCGCGCCCACCGCCTCCTCCAGTGCCGTCCAGGTCGGATTGCCCTCCCGTCCGTAGCCGACCGTCGCGGTGACGTCCGGCCCCGCGACGTAGGTGGAGGCGAACTGCACCTGCGGGTTGAGGGCTGCTCCGGGAACCCGGGGTGGCCGGCCGGCGGTGACCGCCACGGTGTCCGGGTGCCGGTAAGGGCCGGGGTCGGGTGAGGACGGACTCATGGCGTCCAGTCTTTCTCGCTACGGGCGCCGCACCCGAGCCGGGCGCTAAGGTCGTGGATCGTGACTGCCCCTCCGGCCACCGTGTCGACCGAGGCCCCGGCGCGTACCCGGGTCGCCGTCGTGTTCGGCGGCGCCAGCAGCGAGCACCCGGTGTCCTGCCTGACCGCAGCTGGGGTGGTGGGCGTCCTGGACCCGGCCCGCTTCGACGTGGTGGGCATTGGCATCACGCGGTCGGGCCGCTGGGTCTCGGTCGAGCCCGAGGCCATCGCTGGGCTTCGCATCACCGACGGCCGGCTGCCCGAGCTCACCGAGAACGCGGCGGACGCTGTGCTGCTGCGGGCCCCGGCGGGGTCGGAGCTGGCCGTCCGTTCCCGGTCCGCCCTTCAGCATGTCGGTCCGATCGACGTGGCGATCTCGCTGCTGCACGGCCCGTTCGGCGAGGACGGGACGATCCAGGGACTGTTCGAGATGATGGGCACCCGGTACGTCGGCGCCGGCGTGCTGGCCAGCGCGGTCGGCATGGACAAGCACTTCATGAAGCTGGTGCTGTCGGCCAGCGGGCTCCCGGTCGGTCCCTTCGCACCGATCACTGCAGCGGAGTGGGCCCGCGATCCCGCCGCCTGCCTGGAGGCGGTGGCGGCACTGAGCTACCCGCTGTTCGTCAAACCGGCGCGGGGCGGCTCCAGCCTCGGGATCAGCCGGGTGGACGAGGAGAGCGAGCTGACCGCGGCGATCGAGCTGGCTCAGCGACACGACCCGAAGATCATCGTTGAGCAGGGTTTCGTCGGGGCGCGGGAGCTGGAGTGCGGGGTGCTGGACGACCTCGACGGCGCCGCGCCGCGGGCCAGCGCGGTGGCGGAGATCCGGGTGGGGGACGGCGGCTTCTACGACTTCGAGGCCAAGTACCTGCCTGACGAGCAGGTCGGCCTCGACGTGCCCGCGGACATCGACGCCGAGATCGCCGACGAGGTACGTCGGCTCGCCGTCCGGACGTTCGAGGCCATCGGCTGTGAGGGCCTGGCCCGCGTCGACATGTTCTTCACCGCCGACCGGTCGCTGGTGATCAACGAGATCAACACGATGCCGGGGTTCACCGCGCACTCCATGTTCCCGCGGATGTGGGCGGCCAGCGGGATGCCGTACCCCCAGCTGGTGGAGCACCTGATCCGGCTGGCCCAGCAGCGGCCGCTTGGTCTGCGCTAGCGAGCGCTGCCGGATCAGAGCGCGATCGCGCGAGCGGCAAGACCCAACTAGATGTGCACGACGGGGCAGGTGACGGTGCGGGTGATCCCGGGCACCGCCTGGACCCGGGCGACCACCAGCTGTCCGAGCTCGTCCACGCTGGAGGCCTCGGCCCGCACGATCACGTCGTACGGCCCGGTCACGTCCTCGGCCAGGGTCACGCCCTGGATGCTGCCGATGGCGTTCGCGACCTCAGCCGCTTTGCCGACGTTGGTCTGGACCAAGATGTAGGCCTGGACGACCATTCCTCGAAACCTCCATGTTCCCGAGCGGGCTGACTGCTGAGGTCAGCCGCAGTTTGAGGTGGATCAGCCAGGCCCGCACCGCGTACGCTCGCCGATGTGCGTCACGCTACACCGCCGAGCTGCCGGCACGGCAGTCGCGGAGCGGCCGGTGAGTAACGGTCCGGCGACGCTCGGCGGCTTCGGTGAGTTCTCCCTGATCAGCAAGATCACCGCCGGCCTCACGCCGGGACCGGACGTGCTCGTCGGGCCGGGCGACGACGGCGCCGTGCTGGCCCTGAAGCCGCCCCTGGTGGCCTCCCTGGACGTCCTGGTGGAGGGCGTGCACTTCCGCCGCGACTGGTCCCCGGCCCGCGACGTCGGCCGGAAGGCGGTCGCGGTGAACGTCTCCGACATCGAGGCCATGGGGGCGCGGGCCATCGCCCTGGTGGTCGGGTTCTCGGCGCCGCCGAGCCTGGAGCTGAGCTGGGCCCTCGAGTTCGCGGCTGGGCTGACCGAGGAGGCCGCGGCGGCCGGGGCCAGCCTGATCGGCGGTGATGTCACCCGGGCGCGCGACATCACGATCTCGGTCACCGTGCTCGGCACCCTGGACGGTCGTGGCCCCGTGCTGCGCTCCGGCGCCCGGTCCGGCGACGTGGTGGCCGTTCGTGGTCGGCTGGGCTGGGCGGCGGCCGGGCTGGTCGTCCTCGGTCGGGGGTTCCGCTCGCCGCGCGTGGTGGTGGAGGCCCACCGGGTGCCGCAGGTCAGCTACGGGGCCGGCGCGGCGGCCGCGGCGGCCGGTGCCACCGCCATGATCGACGTCTCGGACGGGCTGCTGGCCGACCTCGGCCATCTCGCGACGGCGTCCGGAGTCACTGTCGACCTCGACCGGGCGGCGTTCCCGATCGCCGAGCCGCTGCAGGCGGTGGCGGCCGCGACCGGGACCGACCCGTACGCCCTGGTGCTGACCGGTGGTGAGGACCACGCTCTGGCCGCGACCTTCGCCGACGCGGCCGCCGTGCCGGACGGCTGGTCCGTGGTGGGCCGGGTGCGCGACGCCGACCCGGATCCCGTGGTGCTGGTCGACGGGGCGCCGTGGGAGGCGGCCGCCGGCTTCGACCACTTCCGCGCCCGGCCCTGACCGGCGTGTGACCCAGCGGTTGGGCCGCCCGTTCGCGTAGCCTCGCCCTCATGGCGACCCGCGCGTCTTCCCCAGCGCGGCCGCGGTCGGGTTCCGGCGCCAGCCGTTCGGAGCCGAAGTCGCGGTCGTCCGGAAGCAAGAAGTCCACCACCCGGCGTACGACGTCCGGCTCCACCCGGCGGCGGCCCCCGGCGGCCTCGTCTCGGCGCCGGGGTAGTCGGGCGACCCGGCGGCCCCGACGCTCACCGCTGCAGCTGATCGGCCGCGCGATCGTCGGGACGTGGCGGGGGACGGCCGAGGTGCTCGGCAATGCCGCGCGCGGGGTGGGACCTGACGCCGCCAAGCTCGAACCGGCGCTGCGCCGGGACGGCATCGGCCTGTTCCTGATCGGCTGCGCGATCATTGTCGGCGCCGAGTTCTGGTGGGGGCTGCCCGGGTGGGTGGGGAATGCCATCCATCTCGGCATCGCCAACGTGATCGGCGCCCTGTCCTACGTCGCCCCGCTGCTGCTGTTGCTGATGGCGTGGCGCACGCTGCGCCGACCGGACCGCAACGGCCCGGCGGGCCGGCAGTTCGTCGGCTGGACGGCGGTCCTCTTCGGGCTGCTCGGTCTGATCAACATTGCTCGCGGGCTGCCCGAGACCAACGCACCGGAACGGCTGCGCGCCGCCGGCGGAATCCTCGGGTACATCTCCTCCAGCCTGCTCGCCGACCTGCTCTCGGTCTACGTGGCGGTACCGCTGCTGGTGCTGCTGCTGCTGTTCGGGGTGCTCGTCGTGCTCGGCCTGCCGCTGCACCAGATCCCGGAACGGGTCCGGGCGGCCCGGGCGCGGCTCGCGCAGCGGGACGAGGTGATCGAGGGCGAGGTGCTGCCCGAGCTGGAGTTCGGCGTCGACGAGGCGTACGACACCCCGATGGTGGGGGAGAGCCCTACCCGGAAGGGTCGCCGGTCGCTGCCGGAGCGGGTCGAGTCGCCGATCGAGGGCGAGCGGGCCGAGGACGACCGGGAGGAGACTTCGCGTCCGGTGACCGCCGGCCTGCCGCCCGAGGTCACCGTGCACGAGGCCGAGGAACTGGCCCCGCCGCCGCACACGCCGATGCCGCAGCGGGTGGAGCAACTGCAGCTGTCCGGCGACGTGCAGTACCTGCTACCGGACGCCTCCGCACTCAAGCCGGGCACGGCGCACAAGTCTCGGACCGCGGCCTCCGACGCGGTGGTGCACCGGCTCACCGAGGTGCTGGCCCAGTTCGAGATCGACGCACGGGTGACCGGCTACAGCCGCGGCCCGACGGTGACCCGCTACGAGGTCGAGCTCGGCCCGGCGGTCAAGGTCGAGAAGGTCACCGCCCTCAGCCGCAACATCGCCTACGCGGTGGCCAGCGCCGACGTGCGGATCCTGTCCCCGATACCCGGGAAGTCGGCCATCGGCATCGAGATCCCGAACACCGACAAGGAGGTCGTCTCGCTCGGCGACGTCCTGCGGTCGGCGAAGGCCCGCAGCGACCATCACCCGATGACGGTGGGCCTGGGCAAGGACGTGGAGGGCGGCTTCGTGGTCGCCAACCTCGCCAAGATGCCGCACCTCCTGGTCGCCGGCGCCACCGGGTCCGGCAAGTCCAGCTTCATCAACACGATGATCACCTCGGTGATGATGCGCAGCACCCCCGACGAGGTGCGGATGCTGCTGGTCGATCCGAAGCGGGTCGAACTGACCGCGTACGAGGGCATCCCGCACCTGGTCACGCCGATCATCACGGTGCCGAAGAAGGCGGCCGAGGCGCTGCAGTGGGTGGTCCGGGAGATGGACATGCGCTACGACGACCTGGCCGCCTTCGGGTTCCGGCACGTCGACGACTTCAACAAGGCGGTGCGGGCGGG
>DASQVF010000097.1:0-2074 GCA_035640915.1 Propionibacteriaceae bacterium | reverse complement strand
TCGATCTCCTTGGCGATGCTCACACCATCGTTGGTGATGGTCGGAGCACCCCACTTCTTCTCCAGCACGACGTTGCGGCCCTTGGGTCCAAGGGTCACCTTGACGGCATCGGCGAGGATGTTCATCCCCCGCTCGAGGCCGCGCCGCGCCTCAGTGTTGAACTGAATCAGTTTTGGCATGGTGTCCTCTAGTGAGTGGATGGCTCCTCCAGCGGGTGCCCGCGACGGACGGCCCATGGGAGCCTCACCGGCTGGGAAGGTGGCACTCTCATGCCGAGAGTGCTAACTCAATTTTTAGCACTCGCACCACCCGAGTGCAAACAGCAGCCCCCAACCAGTCACCAGCGAATCCGAGAGCGATCCGGCTCCGATGTCGCGGCGGAATACTCACGCAGATGCGGAATAGGAACCGGTCCGCCTGCTGTTGCCCGAAGACGTGGCGCAAGAGACGATCAGCCGTGCCGACGTAGGACTGCGATCGGAGCGGGGGCCCATCCTCGGCTCGGTGATGCTGAGCGTCGCGCTGGTCGCCCTCGACTCCACCATCCTGGCCACCGCGGTCCCGTCGATCGTCGACGACCTGGGCGGCTTCTCCTCGTTCCCGTGGCTGTTCTCGATCTTCCTGCTGGCTCAGGCCGTGTCGGTGCCGATCTTCGCCAAGCTGTCGGACCTGGTCGGGCGCAAGCCGATCATGCTGGTCGGGGTCGGCGCGTTCGTGCTCGGCTCCATCGGCTGCGGCTTCGCCTGGAGCATGCCGGCGCTGATCGCGTTCCGGGCGCTGCAGGGTCTCGGCGCCGGTGCGGTGCAGCCGATGGCGATGACCATCATCGGCGACCTCTACACCGTGGCCGAGCGCGCCAAGGTCCAGGGCTACGTCGCCAGCGTGTGGGCCACCTCGTCGGTCGTCGGGCCTACCCTCGGCGGCCTGTTCGTCGACTTCGCCAGCTGGCGCTGGATCTTCTTCATCAACATCCCGCTGGGTGCGGTCGCAGGCTGGTTCCTGCTGCGCAACTTCCATGAGCAGGTTGAGCAGACGCGCCCGAAGCTCGACCTGGCCGGCGCCGGCCTGCTGACCGCCGGCAGCTCGCTGCTGATCCTGGCCCTGCTCCAGGGTGGGGTCTCCTGGGCCTGGTCCTCGGCTCCTAGCCTGGTCCTGTTCGGGCTGTCCGCCGTGCTGCTGGGCGCCTTCCTGGTCGTCGAACGCCGCGCCGCCGAGCCGGTGCTGCCCGGCTGGGTGTTCCGCAACCGGCTGCTCAACACCACCAACCTGACCTCGCTGGCCGTCGGCGTGATGCTGATCGGCCTGGTCTCCTACATCCCCCTGTACGCCCAGGGCGTGCTCGGTACCAGCGCCCTGGTCGGCGGCTTCGCCGTCGCGGCGCTCACCCTGGGCTGGCCGCTGGCCGCGTCCACGGCGGGGCGCATCTACCTGCGGATCGGCTTCCGGGCGACCGCGCTCATCGGGGCGCTGATCCTGATCGGCGGCGCCGTGATGCTCTGGCTGATCTCGCCGGAGAGCTCGGTCTTCCAGCTGGCGGCGACCAGCTTCGTGGTCGGGCTCGGTCTCGGTCTGTCCGCCGCGCCCACCCTGATCGCCGCCCAGTCCGCGGTGGACTGGTCCCGGCGCGGCGTGGTCACCGGCACCAACATGTTCGCCCGCTCCATCGGCAGTGCGTTAGGCATCGCCGTCTTCGGCGCGATCGCCAACGCCTCACTCAGCAGCCGGATCGGCGGCCACGCCACCACCGCGGCCGGCATCCCGCCGGAGGCGCTGGACCCGGCGCTGCACCAGGTCTTCGTCGGCTCGGCGGTCGTCGCCGCCCTGCTGCTCCTGGCCGTGGTGATCATGCCGAGAACGCCGGCCCTCGACTCCGAAAGGTCCTGACACCACTACTGGCCACGCGCATAGCATCCCGATATGAGGGGTGCGCGCTGGGTCGCCCGGGGTCGCCGGCTCGGCTCCGGACTGCTGGCGCTGGCGCTGCTCACCGGCTGCACCTACGCGGACCGCGAGCCCGGCCTGTTCGGCCGTACGCCGGCAGCGGGACCGAGCTCCACCGGGTCCACCGCGGAGG
>DASQVF010000096.1:0-19010 GCA_035640915.1 Propionibacteriaceae bacterium | reverse complement strand
CAACTGGACCGGGGTCGAGCAGCTCGGCGGCCAGACGGCGCGGGCCATGATGGTGCTCAAGCTGGACCTGCGGGACCGGGCGGTGCTGCAGGACTACCGCCGAGTTGCCGCGGACGGCACGGAGCTGGTCGGCCACGGCGTCTTCCTTCTCGACCCCGGGACCGACGAGGTGCGGTGGTGGTTCTTCGACTCGTCCGGTGCGGCGCCGACTCCGCTGCCCGGCCGTTGGGTCGACGGTGCCCTGGTCCTCGGCGTGGAGGGGGAGCACCGCCTCTGGTTGGACGGCGACCGGCTCCGCCGGGTCGCTCCCGGTCTGTCCGCCGCGTACAGCCGCATCTCCGGGCACTGAGTGCGGGACGGCGACGAGGTCAGGGAGCTGACGCCGGCGGACGTACAGTGAAGAGACCTCCTCGGGCCGCAACGGAAGGGCACCGATGCCGCCGACGCCGATCGAACAGCGGCTGTCGGCGCTGCACGCCCACTACACGAGCCAGGTCAACGCCGCGGTGGCGGCCGGCCGGTTCGACCTGGTGCAGGACCTGACCGACGCCTGCGAGAACGAGGCGCTCGAGCTGATGATCACCCTTGAGGGCGATGTCGGCGGATCCTCCGAGATCGAGATCCTGGAGCTCGGCGGTTGGCCGCCGCGCGCCGACCGAGAAGTCGGGGTCGCGGTCCGCCGTCGGCGGTTCTGGCCGCACCGCCGGCGTCGCTGAGCCGGTCGGCAGGGCTAACGATCGGTTATCGGTCACCGGGAACCTGACCGCGAGTCGTTGACACTGTCAGGGCCAAGTGCAAAACTCTGCCTCGTCCGAGACCCGAAAGGGTTTCGAAAGCTTTTCCGCAAGTAGTTCAACGGTGAACGGGGAGAGAGAAGATGGCACTTCTGACCAAGAGGGCGCTCGCTGCAGCCGTTGCGGCCGGCCTGGTCCTGACGATGGCCAGCTGCAACCGGGACCAGGCCGCCCCGCCGGGTGGCCAGGCCGGCGAAGCCAGCTCGGGTCCGGCCAAGCGGGCCTGCGTCATCCTGCCGGACGCAGAGTCGTCCAACCGCTGGGAGAACGGTGACCGGCCGCAGCTTGAGAAGGCGTTCCGCGACCAGGGCGTGGAGACCGACATCCAGAACGCGCAGAACGACACCAGCAAGTACGCGAGCATCGCCCAGCAGCAGCTGACCAAGGGTTGCCAGATCATGCTCCTGGTCGACCTGAACAAGGCTGGGGTCCAGGTGACCGAGAAGGCCCGTGCCCAGGGGGTCCCGGTCATCGCCTACGACCGGCCGATCGAGGGTGCCGACTACTACATCTCCTTCGACAACTTCCGCGTCGGTGAGCTGCAGGGCCAGATGATCGTCGACGGACTCAAGGCGGCGGGCAAGGACCCGGCGACCGCCAAGGTCGTCTACGTGGGCGGCGACCCCACCGACGGCAACGCGAAGCAGTTCCATGACGGTGCGGACAAGGTGATGGGCGCGGCGGGCATCAAGCCGGCCTTCGAGACACCGGGCTCGTGGATGCCGGCGAAGGTGCAGACCTATTTCGAGCAGGCCTACACCGCCATGAAGGGTGACATCGACGCCGTGTGGGTGGCCAACGACTTCAACGCCGCCAGCGTGATCTCGGTCCTGGACAAGAACGGCAAGAAGGTCCCGGTCAGCGGCCAGGACGCCAGCCCGCCCGCACTGCAGAACATCCTGCTCGGCAAGCAGGTGGCCACGGTGTACAAGCCCTTCCAGCTCGAGGCCCAGGCCTCGGTGGACCTGGCCATGAAGATGCTCAACGGCGAGAAGCCCGAGGTTCCGGACAAGGCGCCCGACGGCACCCCGTTCATCCCGCAGACCCCGATCGTGGTCACGGCCGAGAACATGAAGGTGGTGTTCGACGACGGCAACGCGAACATCGCGGAGGTCTGCACCCCGGAGGTCAAGGCGGCCTGCGACAAGGCCGGGCTTTCCTAGGCGAGGTGCACGGCACGGATCGATCGACGGCGGTGGCCATGCGCAGCAGGCGCATGGCCACCGGCCGCATCCGCGAGGAGTGACGACAAGGAGTAGCCGTGGAAACCCCGCTCATCCAGCTGAAGGACATCCGCAAGAGCTTCGGTCCCGTCGAGGTGCTCAAGGGCGTCGACATGGAGGTGTACGCCGGCAAGGTCACCGCGTTGGTCGGCGACAACGGCGCGGGCAAGTCGACGTTGATCAAGGGTCTGTCGGGCGCCCAGCCCTACGACTCGGGCGAGATCACGTTCGAAGGGGCGCCGATCACCCTGCACTCGCCCAAGGACGCCTCGAGCCATGGGATCGAGGTCGTGTACCAGGACCTGGCGCTGTGCGAGAACCTGGACATCGTCCAGAACATGTTCCTGGGACGTGAAGAGATCCACCAGCGGATGCTCAACCAGCCGGAGATGGAGAAGCACGCCCGGGAGACGCTCCAGGGGCTGTCGGTCCGGACCATGAAGTCGGTCCGGCAGAAGGTCTCCTCCCTCTCCGGTGGCCAACGGCAGACCGTGGCCATCGCCCGGGCGGTGCTGCAGAAGGCCAAGGTGGTCATCCTCGACGAGCCCACGGCGGCCCTCGGCGTGGCCCAGACCGAGCAGGTGCTCGCCCTCGTCCGGCGGCTCGCCGATGCCGGCGTCGGCGTGGTGATCATCAGCCACAACCTGGCCGACGTGTTCCGGGTCGCCGACTACATCAATGTCCTCTACCTCGGCACCATGGTCGCCCAGCTCGACGCGAAGCAGACCAACTACAACGATGTGGTCGCCTACATCACCGGCATCAAGAGCGACACCACGCCGGTGGAGGTCCTCGAGGAGGAGGCAGTCTCATGACCACGGCCCACGACAGGTCGACCAACCCCTCGACCGACACCGCGGCCGATACGGTGGCCGCCGCCAACGCCGCCGCCGCCCCGCACACCATCGCCACCGGCTACGAGGGCACCGTCGGCGACCAGTTCAGCCACTACTTCCAGCGGATCCGGGGCGGCGACATGGGCATGCTGCCGGCCCTGGGCGGACTCGTGGTGCTGAGCCTGCTGTTCTGGGCGGCGACCCCGTTCTTCTTCACCAAGACCAACATCGCCAACCTGTTGACCCAGACTGCGGCGCTGATGATGCTCGCGGTGGCACTGACCTTCGTGATCCTGCTCGCCGAGATCGACCTGTCCGCCGGCGTCACCGGCGGCCTGGGCATGGCCATCTTCATCCTGCTCACCAACCTCGGTGGCTGGAACTGGATCCTGGCGCTGCTCGTGTCCTTCGCCGTCGGCGCGGCGATCGGCACCTTCATCGGCTTCTTCGTCGCCCGAATAGGCGTGCCGTCGTTCGTGATAACCCTGGCCCTGTTCCTGGGGCTGCAGGGCGTGATCCTCGTGCTGCTCGGCAACGCCGGCGCCTACCGCATCGAGGAGCCGGCGGTGCGGGCGATCATGAACCGGTCGATGCCGGTCTGGGCCGGCTGGGTCATGCTGGCGATCATCGTCCTCATCTCGCTGGCCACCGGGCTCTACGACCGGAGCCGGCGGGTGGCCACCGGGATGCCGGTCCGACCGATGAGCCTGTTGTGGGCCCGGGTCGGGGCCTGGGTCGTCGGTGGGGGAGCGGTCGTCCTGCTGCTCAGCCTGAACCGGTCCACCAGCGTGATCCCGATCCAGGGCGTGCCGATCGTCGTGCCCATCGCGCTGCTGATCCTGTGGGTGGGCACGCTGATGCTGGACCGCACCCGGTTCGGCCTGCACATCTACGCGGTGGGCGGCAACCCCGAGGCGGCCCGGCGGGCCGGCATCAACGTGGCCCGGGTGCGCATCGTGGCCTTCATCCTCTGCTCCTGCCTCGCCGTGGTCTCCGGTCTGTTCACGGCGAGCCAGGTCGGCACCGTCGAGTCCTCCGCCGGCCGGGACATCGTGCTGAACGGCGTGGCCGCTGCCGTGGTCGGCGGGGTCAGCCTGTTCGGCGGCCGGGGTCGGCTGGTGCAGGCGGCGGTCGGGGCGCTGCTGATCTCCATGATCACCAACGGGCTCGGGTTGCTCGGCCTGTCCGCCGGCATCACCCTGGCCATCACCGGCGGCGTGCTGGCGCTGGCTGCCACGGTCGACGCCTTCTCCCGGCGACGCTCGGGCGCCACGTCCCTCGCCCGGTAGCGCGACTGCAAGCTCAGACCTCAGTTCTCGCGATCAGGTCAGCTCCACCGAGCAGCGGTCCTCCGCCGCCGACGCGGAGGCCGCGGCACCGTCCGCGCCGGCGGTCAGCCGCCACGCGGCGGTGCCCTGCCGCCGGGTGGCGGTCAGGCTCCCGCCCTCCCGCGCCACCTCGAACTCGGCCGCGACCTCGCCGGTCGGGCCGGGCACCGTCACCGTCACCTCGGCTCCGTCGGAAAGCTCGTACGCGCGCAGCGTCACATCCTCCGCGTACGCGTAGTCGGGCCGGTCGTCGTGCGCGCCGACCGGCAGCACCGTCCCGGGCCGGACGTAGACCGGCACCGTGGAGAAGTCACACACCTCCGACACCCAGCGGGGTCCGCGTACGGTCGCGCCGGTCTGCAGATGGGTCCAGACCCCCTCGGGGAGGTAGTAGGACGTCTCCCCGGACGCGCGAAAGACCGGTGCGACCAGCAGCCGGTCGCCGAGCATGTACTGCCGGTCCAGGTGGCTGCAGGCGGGGTCGTCGGGGAACTCCAGGGCCATCGGTCGCATGACCGGCATCCCCTCGGCCGCCGCGAGAACGGCCTGGCCGTAGAGATAGGGCATCAGCGATGCCTTCAGCCGGGTGAACCGGCGCAGCACGTCCACCGCCTCCTCGTCGAACAGCCACGGCACCCGGTAGCTGTCGCTGCCGTGCAGCCGGCTGTGCGAGCTGAGCAGGCCGAAGGGGAGCCACCGCTTGAACACCGCTGGGTCGGGCTGTCCCTCGAAGCCGCCGATGTCGTGGCTCCAGAACCCGAAGCCGGAAGCGGCCAGCGACAGGCCGCCCCGCAGGCTCTCCGCCATGGAGACGAACGTGGACTCGCAGTCTCCGCCCCAGTGCACCGGGAAGCGCTGGCCGCCGGTGGTCGCCGACCGGGCGAAGACCACCGCCTCGCCCTCGCCGCGATGGCTGCGCAGCAGGTCGAAGACACTCTGGTTGTAGAGGAAGCTGTAGTAGTTGTGCATCCGCTCGGGATCCGAGCCGTCGGCCCACACCACGTCGGTGGGGATCCGCTCGCCGAAGTCGGTCTTGAAGGCGTCCACGCCCAGATCGAGCAGTGCCCGCAGCTTGTCGGTGTACCAGGCCCGGGCATCGGGGTTGGTGAAGTCGACGATCCCCATCCCGGCCTGCCACTGGTCGGTCTGCCATACGTCGCCGTCCGGTCTGCGCACCAGGTAGCCGTGCTCGGCGCCCTCGGCGAACAGCGATGAGCGCTGCGCGATGTAGGGGTTGATCCAGACGCAGATGCGCAGTCCGCGCTCCTTGAGCCGGGCCAGCATGCCGGCCGGGTCGGGGAAGGTGCGGTCGTCGAAGGTGAAGTCGCACCAGTTGAACTCACGCATCCAGAAGCAGTCGAAGTGGAACACCGACAGCGGCAGGTCCCGGTCGGCCATGCCGTCGACGAACTCGGTCACCGTCCGCTCGTCGTAGGAGGTGGTGAACGACGTACTCAGCCACAGTCCGAACGACCACGGCGGAGGCAGCGCCGGCCGGCCGGTCAGGGCGGTGTAGCGGCGCAGGATCTCCCGCGGCGTGGGCCCGTAGATCACCAGGTACTGCAGCCGCTGACCGGCCACGCTGAACGACACCCGGGAGACCGCCTCCGACCCCACCTCGAAGGAGACCAGTCCGGGGTGGTTGACGAAGACGCCGTAGCCGGCGTTGGTCAGGTAGAACGGCACGTTCTTGTACGCCTGCTCGCTGCTGGTGCCGCCGTCGGCGTTCCAGATGTCGACCACCTGACCGTTCTTGACCAGCGGGCCGAACCGCTCCCCGAGGCCGTACACGTACTCGCCGACGTCCAGGCTCAGCTGCTCGCGGACGAACGGTCCGTCGGCGTCGGTGCTGACCAGCGCCATGGCCTTGCCCAGACTGGCGGTCAGCACCCGGCCGCCGGCCAGGAACTCCAGCCCGAAGCGGCCCTCACGGGTGAACCGTGCGGTCAGGGCACCGGAGGTGAGACTGGCCTGGTGGTCGTCGACGTCGGTACGCACGGTGACCGCCGGATCGGACTCCAGGGCGAACTGCGGGAACCGTGGCCGGCCACCGGCGAAGTGGGTGATCTCGACCGCGATCACCTCGGGTGCCGGAGAGGTGCAGCGCACCGTCACCATCGGCTCGTTGAGGGTGTCACCCCGGGTGGTGATCCTCCGGGTGGGCGCATAGACGGTCAGGGCCTCGGGCTCGGCCGCGACGTCGTAGGCCTCGGCGGGATACCGCGCCCGTACGCCGTCCCGCAGCTGCCAGTACCCATCGGTGAACTTCACCCGCACCAGGGTAAGGGCCGACCGACGGGGTGCGGAGGCGACCACGTCGACCGCGTTTCGCAACAATTGCGATTACTCTTCGAGTGGCGTATACCGGTCGTACCGGACGAAAGGGATCGCGTGAGCCGCGGGTCCAAGCGCCTGACGCTGCAGCAGGTTGCGCAGCGCGCCGGGGTCTCCACGCCCACCATCTCCAAGGTGCTCAACGGCCGGCCGGATGTGGCCCCCGCCACCCGCGAGCGGGTGCTGCGGGTTCTGCACGAGGAGCAGTACCTGCCGCGCGGTGCCAGTGCTGTTCCGCTGGCCAACAAGCACATCGAGCTGGTCTTCGACGCCCTGACCAACCCGAACAACCTGGAGATGCTGCGCGGCATCCTGCCCGTCGCGGCCGAGCACGGCAGCCGGGTCGCGGTGAGCCTGCTGCCGGAGAACGTGAACGCCCGCCAGTGGGCCAACGAGCTGGCGCGGGCCGGGCGCGCCGGACTCATCATGGTCACCTCCCAGCTGACCTCCGAGCAGCACCTACGGCTGCAGGAGGCGGAGCTCCCGGTGGTGCTGATCGATCCGGTCAACCGGGTGGACGAGTCGCTGGCCAGCGTCGGCGCCAGCAACTGGCAGGGCGGCGTCTCGGCAGTGCAGCACCTGGTGGAGCTCGGTCACCGCCGGATAGCCATGCTCCGCGGCTACGAGTGCCTGGCCGACGACGCCCGGTACCACGGCTACGTGGCCGTACTGACCGAGGCAGGGGTGGCGGTGGATCCCGATCTGGTGGCCCGGGCCGACTTCCGCGCGGATGCCGCGGTCGCCGCGGCGGAGCGGATCCTGCAGCGGCCCGACCGGCCGACCGCGGTGTTCGCCGCCAACGACCTGGAGGCGCTCGGCGTACTGG
This sequence comes from Propionibacteriaceae bacterium, assembly GCA_035640915.1. GTDB lineage: Bacteria > Actinomycetota > Actinomycetes > Propionibacteriales > Propionibacteriaceae > Microlunatus. The sequence goes on along the minus strand of DASQVF010000096.1, from coordinate 11,669 downwards.
AGGCCGCCCGCCGGCTCGGGCTGGCCGTGCCCGCCGACCTCAGCGTCGTCGGTTTCGACGACAGCATCTTCGCGATCACCGCATCACCGCCGCTGACCACGGTGCGGCAGCCGTTCGCCCAGATGGCCGCGGTTGCCTACCGGATCCTGCGGGACCGGATCGAGAGTCGGGAGCCCGACTCCCTCGGGGTGGAGCTGGCCACAACCCTCATCGTCCGGGACTCGACGGCTCCCCCCGGCTGACCTCGACCACCGTCTTGTCGCCCTGGCGCTCAGCGGCCGCCGTGAACGCCGCCGCGACGTCGGGCAGCGGGAAGCGGGCGGTGACCAGAGCGTCCAGGTCCACACCGGAGGTCGCGAGGGCGATAGCCCGGGGGTAGGTGTCGTGCATCCGACGCACCATGACGAAGGTGAGCCCCTTGCGCCGGGCCTCGGCGGCCGGGAAGCTCGACCGCGCTTCGGAGGGGATGCCGCCCAGGGCGATGCGAGCGCCGGGCCGGGCGCTGCGGACGGCGGTGGTGATGGCGTCGTCGGTGCCGGCCATCTCCACCACGACGTCCACCCCGCGGCCGGCCGTGGTCTCGGCCAGCGCCGCCGGCACTGTCTCCGGTGTCCAGGCCTCATCGGCGCCCAGCCGGAGGGCGGTCTCCCGGCGGTGGGCCAGGGGATCGCTGACGAACACCCGTCGGGCACCGGACCGCCGCGCCACCGAGGCGGCGAGCAGGCCGACCGGCCCGGCCCCCACGACCAGGACGTCGTCCCCGAGCCGGACGTGGCTGAGGCCGACGGCGTGGATCGCCACGCCCAGCGGCTCGAGCAGGGCGCCGGCGTCGTTGCTCAGCTCGTCCGGCAGCGGATGCAGCAACCGGTGCGGCCAGACCAGCTGCTCCTGCAAGGCGCCGTCGAACGACCCGTGGCCGGCGAACCGGACGGTCGGGCACAGGTTGCCGTGCCCGGCCCGGCACTGCTCGCACTCCTCGCAGGGGAGAGCGGGGTCGACGGCCACTCGGCGCCCGGCGTACGGGCCGTCCAACGCGACGGCGGCGAACTCGTGGCCGGGCACCACCGGACGCTCGATCGCGACGTCGCCGGTGCTGCCCTCGGTGAACCAGTGCAGGTCCGAGCCGCAGATGCCGACCGAAGTGACGGCGATCCGCGACCAGCCGGGCGGCGGTGGATCGGACGGCGGCTCCTCGTCGGACACCCGGAGGTCGCCGATGCCGTGCAGTCGGGCGGTCAGCGGCATGCCGGTCAGCCGCCCAGTCCGAGCCGGTGGTACGCGGCGTTCCAGCGGATCTCGGAGCGGAACCGGCGCGGAGAGGTGTCCGCGTCGATCACCAGCAGCTCGGTGTGCAGCATCTCGGTGAGGTCGGTCAGCTCCTCGGTGCCCACCGCGGTGGACAGCACCGTGTGGTGCGGGCCACCGGCGGTCAGCCAGCACTCGGCCGACGTGGCCAGGTCGGGCCGGGGCACCCACACGGCCCGGGCCACGGGCAGCCGGGGCAGCGGCTCATCCGGCGGAACCACCTCCACCTCGTTCACCACCAGCCGGAACCGGTCACCGACATCGCAGATGCCGGTCACCGTGGCCGGTCCCTCCGCGGCGGTGAAGACCAGCCGGACCGGGTCCTCGCGGTCGCCGATGCCCAGCGGATGGATCTCCACCCGGGGCCGGTCGCCGGCGATGGTCGGGCAGACCTCCAGCATGTGGGCCCCGAGGATCTTGTGCGGCTCCGGACCCAGGTCGTAGGTGTAGTCCTCCATGAAGGAGGTACCGCCGGGCCGGCCCGCGCCCACCGCCTTGAGCGTGTGCAGCATCACCGAGGTCTTCCAGTCGCCCTCGCCGCCGAAGCCGTAGCCGTCGGCCATCAGCCGCTGCACAGCGAGTCCGGGCAGCTGCCGCAGGCCACCGAGGTCCTGGAAGTTTGTGGTGAAGGCGCCGAAGCCACCGTCGGTGAGGAACTGACGCAGCCCCGCCTCGATCCGGGCGCCGTAGCGCAGTGCGTCGTGCCGGTCACCACCGGGCGCCAGCTCGGGTACGACGTCGTACTCGTCCCCGTATGCCGAGACCAGGTCGTCGACCTCGGCGTCAGAGACCGCGTCGACCACGGCGACCAGGTCGTTGACGCCCCAGGTGTTGACCGAGACCCCGAACCGGATCTCGGCGTCGACCTTGTCCCCCTCGGTGACCGCGACGTCGCGCATGTTGTCGCCGAACCGGGCCAGCTTCAGACTCCGCACCGCCGCGTAACCCCGGGCGGCGCACTGCCAGGCCGCGACCCGGCTGACCACCCGCGGGTCCGCGACGTGCCCGACGACGGTCTTGCGGGCCAGGCCGACCCGGGTCTGGATGTAGCCGAACTCCCGGTCGCCGTGGGCGGCCTGGTTCAGGTTCATGAAGTCCATGTCGATCTCGGACCAGGGCAGCCGCTCGTTGGCCTGGGTGTGCAGGTGCAGCAGCGGCTTCTGCAGCGCGGTCAGGCCGCGGATCCACATCTTGGCCGGGGAGAAGGTGTGCATCCAGGCGATTACGCCGATGCAGTCGGGGTCGCCGTTGGCCCGCAGCGCCAGGTCGTGGATGGCGTCCGCGTCGGTCAGCACCGGCTGCCAGCGCACGGGGACGGGCAGCCCGCTGTCGCCGAGCCGGTCGGAGATCTGGCGGGACTGCTGCTCGACCTGGGCCAGCGTCTCGGCGCCGTAGAGGCCCTGGCTTCCGGTCAGGAACCAGACCGTCTTCATCTGTCCTGCACCTCGCGCCCGCTCGGACCCTTCGGATCCCGCCTTCCTCCACGCGCTTGCCACCCGCGGCGTCCTCCGATGACCACAGACGGCGGTGCCGCGCTTGGTCGTCCAGGCGGGATCGGGCTCCTCGCTTCCCGACGCTCGGTGCTCATGGGCGTTCTCCTTTCTCGGGCTGGCCGTAGACGTTCTGGTAGCGGTCGTAAAGGGCGTCGATGTGGTGCGGGGCGATGGCCAGCGGCTCGCCGAGCTCGCGGGCCAGGTGCACGGTCCGGGCCACCTCCTCGCAGAGCACCGCCGCCTTGACCGCGGCCCGGGCGCTGTCGCCGACGGTGAACGGGCCGTGGTTCTGCATCAGAACCGCCCGGGAGCGGCTCCGGCGCAGGGTTTCGACGATGCCGGCGCCGATCGAGTCATCGCCGATCAGGGCGAACGGGCCGATGGGGATCTCGCCGCCGAACTCGTCACCCATCATGGTCAGCACGCAGGGGATCGGCTCGCCGCGGGCGGCCCAGGCGGTGGCGTAGGGGGAGTGGGTGTGCACCACGCCGTTCACCTCGGCCACGTGCCGGTAGACGTAGGCGTGGGCGGCGGTGTCGGATGACGGGGAGTGGTCGCCCTCGACCAGGTTCCCGTCGAGGTCGCAGACCACCATGTTGTCCGGAGTCAGCTCGTCGTAGAACACTCCGGACGGCTTGATCACGAACAGGTCCGCGCCGCGGACCCGCGCCGAGACGTTTCCGGCGGTCCAGGCCACCAGGCCGTTGCGGGGAAGCTCGGCGTGCAGGTCGGCCACCTCGCGGCGGACCAGCCGCACCAGGTCGGCGACGTCGACCGGGCTCGTCACGTCGACACCTCCTCGCGGGCCGCCGCCTCCACCTCGTCCTCGCTCGTGTCGGCGTCGGCGGAGCGATCGGCGTACGCCTGGCGGCGTAGCTCGCGCAGCCGGTGCATCACCTCGTTACCGCCGCGGCCGAAGTAGTCGTGCAGCGTCCGGTACTCGGCGTACAGCTTGTCGTAGGCGGCGGCGTTGGCCGGGTCCGGCGAGTACGCCGCCGGCTGGGAACGGCCCATGGCCGCGGCCGCCGCCGGCACGTCGGGATAGGCGCCGGCCGCTACGGCGGCATGGATGGCCGAGCCCAGCGCCGGTGCCTGCTCGGAGGTCGCCAGGGTCAGCGGCATGTTGAGCACATCGGCGTAGATCTGCATCAGCAGCCGGTTCTTCACCAGGCCGCCGGCCGCCACGAACTCGGTGACCGGGACCCCGGAGGCGGAGAACGTCTCCACGATCGTCCGGGTGCCGAAGGCGGTGGCCTCGATCAGCGCCCGGTAGATGTCCTCCGGCCGGGTGGCCAGGGTCTGCCCGAGGACGAGGCCCGACAGGTCGTGATCGACCAGCACCGAACGGTTCCCGCTGTGCCAGTCCAGCGCGACCAACCCGTGCTGACCGACCTTCTGGCGCGACGCCAGGTCGGACAGCAGCTCGTGCACATTGATCCCCCGGCGCTCGGCCTCCGCGGTGTACGCCGCCGGCACCTGCTGGTCGACGAACCAGCCGAAGATGTCGCCCACGCCGCTCTGGCCCGCCTCGTAGCCCCACCGACCGGCGGTGATGCCGCCGTGCACGGCGCCGCACATGCCGGGCACCTCGGCCAACCGGTCGCCGTTCATCACGTGGCAGGTCGAGGTACCCATGATCGCCACCAGCTGGCCGGGGTCGATCGCCCGGGCGGCCGGGTTGGTGACGTGCGCGTCAACGTTGCCGGCCGCGACGGCGATGCCCTCGGGCAGCCCCGTCCAGGCCGCAGCCTCCGGGGACAGGCCGCCGGCCCGGGCGCCCAGCTCGATGATGGGCCAGTCGAGCTTGTCCTCGACGAACCCGGCGAAGTCCGGGTTGAGGCCGGCCAGGAAGTCGCGGGACGGGTACCGGCCGTCCTGGTAGATGCCCTTGTAGCCGGCGGTGCACGCGTTCCGGGTGTACTGCCCGGTCAGCTGCCAGACGATCCAGTCGGCCGCCTCTACCCAGTGGTCCATGGCGGCGTAGACCTCCGGGTCCTCCTCGAGGACCTGCAGGCCCTTGGCGAACTCCCATTCGGAGGAGATGAACCCGCCGTAGCGGGGCAGCCACGGCTCGCCCCGCTGCTCGGCCAGGGCGTTGATCCGGTCGGCCTGGCCCTGGGCGGCGTGGTGCTTCCACAGCTTCACGTAGGCGTGCGGCCGGTCAGCGAACTCAGGCCGTTCGCACAGCGGCGTCCCATCGCTGGTGGTCGGCACCATGGTGCAGGCGGTGAAGTCGGTGGCGATGCCGATCACGTCGGCCGGGTCGACGCCGGCCGCCTCGATGGCCGCCGGCACGGCGTTGCGAAGGACGGCGCGGTAGTCCTCGGGAACCTGCAGCGCCCAGTCCGGCGGCAGGTTGGCGCCCGTGCCCGGCAGCGCGTCGTCGACCACCCCGTGCTCGTACGCGTGCACCGCCGATCCCAGCTCCGTCCCGTCGGCGACCCGGACCACCACCGCCCGCCCCGAGAGGGTCCCGAAGTCCACGCCGATGGTTACGGCGCGATTCGACGTCGTCGTCATGTCGCGAACTGCCCTCCTGAACGATATTTGTTAGCGCGAACAATAGCGGGATGATGCCAGCGTCGCCTAATCACCGAGGAGTGGTGCATGCTGGTGGCATGGCGAATGGGAACGCTAACCGGTCCTCGGCCCCGGTCGTCACGCGGGGGCGTTCGGTCGGCGGCCGCTCGCCGGTGCTGGCCGATGTGGCCCGGCTGGCCGGCGTCTCCAGCCAGACGGTCTCTCGCGTGGTCAACGGCGCGCCGCACATCAGCCCGCGGACCCGGGGCCGGGTCGAGCAGGCGATCGAGCGGCTGGGCTACCGGCCCAACGCAGCGGCCCGGGCCCTGGTCCGCGGCCGCACGGGGCTGATCGGGGTCATCACCACCGGCGCCACGTACTTCGGTCCGACCAGCATCCTGCGCACCATCGAGGACGCCGCCCGGGCCGAGAACCTGTTCGTCACCTCGGTGAACCTGCCCACCCTGACCCGAGACCTGCTGGACGAGTCGGTCGAGCACTTCATGCGGCTGCTGGTGGAGGGCATCGTGATCATCGCCGGCCAGGACGAGGCGGTCGAGGTGGCCCGGCAGCGTCGGGCCAGCGTGCCCCTGGTGCTGGTCGAGGGCGACCTGTCCCGGGCCGCGTGGTCGGTCGGGGTCGACCACGTGTCCGGCGCCCGGCTCGCCACCGAGCACCTGCTCGACCTCGGGCACCGCGAGATCCTGCATCTCGCCGGACCGCTGGACTGGAGCGAGGCCCGGGCGCGCCGCGACGGATGGCGGGCGGCGATGGTGGCGGCCGGGCTGCGCCCGCTGGAGCCGCTGCCCGGCGACTGGAGCCTGGGCCGGGGGTACGCGGCGGCGCAGGACGTCCTGGCCTCCGGGGCGACCGCGGTGTTCGCGGCCAACGACCAGCTCGCCCTCGGGTTGATGTGTGCCCTGGACGAGGCCGGCCGGTCGGTGCCGCGCGACCTCAGCCTGGTGGGGTTCGACGATCAGCCGGAGGCGGCCTACGCGATCCCACCGCTCACCACCATCCGGCAGGACTTCGCCTCGGTCGGTCACCGAGCGGTGGAGACCCTGCGTCGGGCGATCGCCGGCGAGCCGGGGCAGCCGCAGTCGCTGGTCCAGCCCGAACTGGTGGTCCGAGCCTCGACGGCCCCGGTCTGAGGACGTCGACCGACTCCTGTCACTGCCCGAGAAGCCAGCCGACCGACCGCCGGACCAGCTCCCGGTGGCCGGGGCTGTCGAAGGACCGGCCGTCGTGACCCAGGGCGTCGTAGACGATGCGGCCCCGGCCGTTGGTGCGGGCCCACACCAACGGGTGCCGACGTCCGTCGTGCTCGTGGTCGAACAGGATGGTGTTGCCGGGGTCGACCTCGAGGTGGCTGTACCGCTCGTCGAACGCGGTGAAGGCCGCCGGCAGGGCGTCGACGATCGGGTGCTCGGCCCCGGCCGCCCGCTCGACTCGGGCCTCGCTCTGCGGTGGGTGCATGCTCCGGCCGCGGACCCAGCTGCCGCCGAGGATGCCCCGCCACTCCGGCACCGCGCTCAACGCGATGACCGAGGAGTGCATGCCGAGCAGGGCGCCGCCGGCGGCCAGGTAGGAGTCGAGACCGGCGCGAGCGGCCGCCACGGCCTCGGCCGGACGGGGCGCCGCCGGTTCTCCGAGATTGAGCACCAGGAGACGGGCGGCTCCGGGACTGGTCAGCGCCGGCTCGACGTCCTCGGTCAGCCGGACCGAGTGCCCGAGGCCCTCGATGACCGCGGCGACCCGGGCGGACGTGGTGGGGAAGTCATGCCACTGGTCGACGTACGCGCCGCTGCCGCTGATCACGAGTACGTCCGCTCCGGCCATCCCAGCAGCGTAGGCCCCGGTCGGCGAGCGAACGGCCCGGATCAAACGGCGCAGGTGAAGTTCAAGGCGTAGCCGCTTGCGGCATTCCCGGTGACCTGCGGGACCTGCAGGTCATAGCCGTCGCCGAAGACGTTGTCGGACCCGAGGCTGACCCGGCTGAGGTTCGACACGCTCTGCTCGTAGCCGGCGGTCGCGTACACCGCCGTGCTGGCCTCCTCGGTGAGCGCCATCTGGGAGGTGGCGATCTTGTTGCTGCTGTTGGTCGCCTTGGCCAGGCTGGGGTAGACCTCGAAGTGGATGTGCGGCCAACGGCCCGAGTAGCAGGCCGGGAAGATCGTGGTGAACCTGACCTGGCCCTGAGCGTTGGTCTCCTGCACCCCGCGCAGGTAGTTCTCGTTGACCACCGCCTCGGAGTAGAGGGAGTACTGGCCGGCCCGGTCGCAGTGCCAGACGTACACCGCGGCCCCGGCCATCGGCTGCTTGTCGTTCGCAAAGTCGGTGATGGTCATCGTGATCCGCAGCGGAACACCCTCCGCCTTCGTGTCGGAGGAGCCGAAGCTGGACGTGATGTCGCTGCGCACCACACCGCTCTCGGTCAGCACGTTGGTGCCATTGGACCCGTCGCCGGGATACGGGCCGGCGGTCTCCTCCGGCAGCTCGCCGTTGGCGGTGTCACTGGTCTGGGTGCTCTCGGGCGGCGCGCCGCCGGGAGGACCGCCACCACCGGGCCCGCCGCTGGGCGCACCGGCGGGCGATCCGTCGGAGCCGGGCGTTGCCGCCGGGTCGGAGTTGGCGCCGTCGTCGGCACAGGCACCGAGAGTGATCAGGCCCGCTCCGGCCAGGCCCGCTCCGGCGACCAGCTTCAGCAGACCGCGGCGCTGCAGCAGCCGGGGCAGGTCCCAGTCCAGGCCGCGGTCGTGGTTCTCCAGCTCGGGCTCGCGGTGGTTGACCCGCATGATGATCGATCTCCTCGGTTGGGGGGTTCGCGGCCAGGCTAGGAACCGGCGGCCGAGTTTCCGCCGGTTCGACGGGCATTCACACGGGGCGCACAGCACCGCACAGCAGACGCACACCGAGCCGTCTGCGAGCCTGTGAACATGGCTGCTGCTGGCGTACGCGAGGGTGAGCTGCCGGGCGGGCTGCCCTACCTGGCGGTCGGCCAGGGGGCGCCCCTGGTCTTCCTCGGCGGCTCGGTCCCCGAGCACCGCAACCCGCGGCCGGGTCTGGAGCGGGCGATGACGCTGCGGATGATCCGACCGTTGACCGTCGGTGGCTTCGAGGTCTTCTTCGTCAGCCGCTGGCCGGGGATGGACCCGGCGACCACCTTCGCCGACGTCGCCGAGCGCCACGCGGTCGCGATCGGGGAGCGGTTCGGTGGCCCGGTGCCGGTCATCGGGCACAGCACCGGCGGCTCGTTGCTGCTGCAGCTGATCGCCGACCGGCCGGACGTCGTCACCCGCGCAGTGGTGGCCAGCGCCGCGTACGCGCTCGGCCCGGTGGCCAAGCAGGCCCAGCGCGAGCTGATGCGGGCGGTCGAGCGGACCGGCCACTACTCCGGTTCGGCCATTCTCTCCGGGCTGCCCGAGGTCTTCCGCCGGCCGGCGGTGCGCCGACTCGTCGGTCCGGTGCTCGAGCTCGCCGCCCGGCGCATCTCCATCGCCAACCCGGTCGACGCCGTCACGATGCTGCGGGCCGAGGACGAGTTCGACGTCCGGGACCGGCTGGGCCGGATACCGACCGAAACCCTGGTTGCGTACGGGGCACGGGACTACTTCTGGCCGCTGGAGATGGTGGCCGAAACCGCGCGACGGATGCCGCGGGCCCGGCTCGTTCTCTACGTCGACCGGGGACACCCGCTGCCGCTGGCGCCGGAGTTCGTCCGCGACGTTATTGCCTTTCTGCATCCCGAACGCGCCGCGTAGCCTGTGCCGGTGGCGGTGGTCCTGTCGGTCAACCTCGGTCGCCCGCGGCCGAACCCCTACAAGACGGTCCAGAGCACCGGGATCGGCAAGGAGCCGGTGGCCGGGCCGGTCGAGGTCCGCGATCCCGGCCCCAAGCACGGCGGGCTCGGCAGCGGCCTGGTCGGGGACTTCATCGGCGACCGCAAGCACCACGGCGGGGACGAACAGGCGGTGTACGCCTACCAGCGCGAGGACCTGGACCGCTGGGAGCAGCGGCTGGGCCGCCCGCTGCCCAACGGCTTCTTCGGCGAGAACCTGACCACCTCCGGGATCGACGTGAACCAGGCCCGGGTCGGCGAGCGCTGGCGGGTCGGCGCGGAGGTCGAGCTGGCCGTCACGGCCCCGCGGATACCGTGCTCGACCTTCCGCGGTTGGGTGGGGGAGAAGGGCTGGGCGAAGCTGTTCGCCGCCGACGCCCGGCCCGGCACCTACCTCCGGGTGGTCCGCCCGGGCACCATCCAGGCCGGCGACCCGATCACGGTGCTGCACCGGCCCGACCACGACGTCACCGTGAGCCTCTACTTCCGCTCCCAGCTGACCGAGCGCGACCTGCTGCCCCAGCTGCTGACCGCGGGCGAGGACCTGCCGGCCGAGACCCGTGCCGACGTCAAGCGGTACCTGGCCCGCGCGGGGCGGTTGGAATAGCCCGGCACGGGGCCCGGTTGTCGCGGACATGACCGTCGCACAGCACAGTGGAACTCTGTCGATCATCGACCTGGGCGCGGTGTACCGGCTCGGCTTCGGGGCGATGCGGATCACCGGCCGGGGTATCTGGGGTGAGCCGAAGGACCGCGAGGAGGCAAGGCGGGTCGTCCGTCGCGCCGTCGAGCTCGGCGTCAACTTCATCGACACCGCGGACTCCTACGGTCCAGATGTCAGCGAGCAGATTCTGGCCGAGGCGCTGTACCCCTATCCCGAGGGCGTCAAGATCGGCACCAAGGCCGGCTTCGAGCGGTCCGGACCGGACCGGTGGCACACCAACGGACGGCCGGAGTACCTGCGCCGTCGGGCCGAGGAGAGCCTGCGCAAGCTGCGGGTCGAGCGGCTGGACCTGCTGCAGCTGCACCGGATCGACCACAAGGTTCCGGCTGCGGAGCAGTTCGGGGTGCTGGCCGAGCTGCAGCGCGAGGGCAAGGTGGGCGCGCTCGGCCTGTCCGAGGTCAGCGTCGCCGACATCGAGGCGGCCGGCGAGCACTTCCCGGTGGCCACGGTGCAGAACCGCTACAACCTGACCGATACCCGGTCCGGCGACGTGCTCGACTACTGCGAGCAGCGGGGGATCGCGTTCCTGCCCTGGGCGCCCATCTCGGCCGGCGCACTGGCCGCCCCCGGTGGGCCGGTGGCCCGGGTGGCGGAGCGGCTGGGGGCGACACCGTCCCAGGTCGCCCTGGCCTGGCTGCTCAAGCGCTCCCCGGTCATGGTGCCGATCCCCGGCACCGGGTCGGTGGCCCACCTGGAGGAGAACATGGCCGCCGCCGAGCTCGAGCTGGACAACGCCGCGTACGCCGAGATCAGCGAGGCCGCCGAGGCCTGACCCTCCGCCCGCACGCTCCGCCGCCGGCCGTAACCTCCGCCCCGCCTCCTCGCAGGAACCCACGTACACGTGAGTTCCTGCGGCGATACCCAGGTTGCAACTCGCGTATCGCTGCAGAAAGTCACGTGTACGTGAGTTCCTGGCCCAGCGGGGAGGCGTACGCGAGGGGTCAGGTCCGTGCCCGGGGCGCCGGGTCGGCGTACGCGGGGCAGCGGCTTTGACCGGGTTGATCACGGCAGGTAATCTTGGCCCTTGTGTTCGGGCTTGCCCGACCTTGGAGCGTGCCCCGAAACGACTGACGACTTCCCGGTCGTCGCCGGTGCGCGCCCCGCGGGGTCGGACACGGCCACACTCCACCTTTTCGCAGCGAGAAAGAGACAACTAAGCGGTGCCCACCATCAACCAGCTGGTCCGCAAGGGCCGCGAGGACAAGGTCAGCAAGACCAAGACGCCGGCGCTCAAGGGTTCGCCCCAGCGGCGGGGGGTGTGCACGCGCGTGTACACCACCACCCCGAAGAAGCCGAACTCCGCGCTGCGGAAGGTCGCTCGCGTCCGGCTGTCCTCCGGAATGGAGGTCACCGCGTACATCCCCGGGATGGGCCACAACCTGCAGGAGCACTCCATGGTGCTGGTCCGCGGCGGCCGGGTGAAGGACCTTCCCGGCGTCCGCTACAAGATCATCCGCGGCTCGCTGGACACCCAGGGGGTCAAGAACCGCAAGCAGGCTCGCAGCCGCTACGGCGCGAAGAAGGAGAAGTAATGCCGCGCAAGGGGCCGGCGCAGAAGCGTCCGCTGCCCGCCGACCCGGTCTACGGGTCGCCGCTGGTCAGCCAGCTCGTCAGCAAGATCCTGCTGGACGGGAAGAAAACGATCGCTCAGGGCATTGTGTATACGGCGATGGAGGGCACCCGGACCAAGACCGGGATCGACCCGGTGCAGACGCTGAAGCGGGCGCTGGACAACGTCCGTCCCGCCCTGGAGGTGAAGAGCCGCCGGGTCGGTGGCGCGACGTACCAG
>DASQVF010000095.1:0-16538 GCA_035640915.1 Propionibacteriaceae bacterium | reverse complement strand
GTTTACGCAACCGAGCAGGAGGGCCCGTACTTCGTCGGTCTTCCGGCAGCCTGCTCCTACCCGCTGTCGGTATTCCTGTACCGCAGCTTGCCCGCGCAGGCCGACGACCTGGCCGGATACCGGCAGAACCTCGACTGCCTTCGAGATCCGGCGGCGAAGTTCCTCGTCCTCGAGAAGTCGGCGGCCCGCCGCGGCCGCGCCCTGCCGGAGGTCCGAACGACGATCGAGGAGGAGTTCGACTGCCAGCATCCCGTAGTGCGCACCAAGACGTACACCCTGTGTCCGCGGCGCTGATCCTGCGGCGGCTGTTCACACCCAACGGGCGCGGGCTGAACAGCTTGCTCCTCACATCGCCGCGTTGTCGGTGAGGAGGAATTGGGCGCCACCCCAGGCCATCAGGAGGCTGCCCAGCGTCAGGGCGGCCACCGCGCCCCAGCGCGGAACCCGCATCCGGACCAGCGGGATCAGCAGGACGAACGCCGGCAGCAGCTGCCGCGCATACACGTGCTGGAACGTGATGTGGCTGAGGCTGAGCACCAGCATCCCGGCGGCGTAGACGCTGGCCAGGACGAGCCTGCGGTCGAACACGATCAGGCAGAACAGCAGCAGGTATCCCATGCAGACCGCGATGGTCACCGCGATCAGCACCATGGGCGGCGAGCCGAACAACCCCTCCGCGATGCCTTTCCAGTACTCGGTGAAGCTGGCGGCCGTCTTCTGACCCCACTCCCCCTGGACGGTGAAGTAGCCGAACACCTTGCCCGTACGGAGCCCCACGTAGACCATGAACGCGCCGAGTCCGAGGGTGGACAGGACGGCCCCCAGAAAGGCCCGCAGCGGTCGCGGCCGACCGGCATCGGGCTCTGCATCCGTTGTGGCGTCGGACGGAGCGCTGTCGGGTCGTGACCGGCGCCAGGCGATCCAGCGTCCCAGCTCCAGCAGGAAGTACACCCCGACCATCGCGATCACCGCCACCGCGGACGGTCGCAACAGACCGGCGACGACCGCACAGGCGCCCGCCCAGACCGGACGCCGTCGGATGAGGCAGAGCAGCGTGGCGGCCGCGGCCGCGGTGAACAGGCCCTCGGGATACCCCATGGTCAGCGTGAGCGAGGCCGGTGCCATGCCCCACAGTGCGGAGAGGGCGATCCCGGTGCCGCGTCCGTACCAGGCGTTGCCGACCGCGAAGATCGCCCACACGGCCAGCAGTCCGCCGAGCCAGGAGACCATGATCAGCGCTTCGCGCAACGAGAGCAGGCCAGTGTTGCCGATCCCGCGCACCAGCCACGGGAACAGCGGAAAGTACGCCAGGTTGCTGGCCCGGATCTTCCCCTCGGGACTGACATTGGGGTACACGTACCCGCCCTCGGCCAGCCGGAGGTACCACCCAGCGTCCCATCGTCGGGTCGTGGCCTCCACGCTGCCGGCCTGGGAGTAGATGAAGGCGAGGGTGAGTAGTCGCTGCGCGAGAAAGATCACGAACACCGGCCAGGCCAGCCGAAGGGAAGAGGCCAACTGCCGCGCTATCGAGCCGATCACACTACCGGCGGGCGACCCAGCAGGGTCATCCGGAGGACGGTGCGCCACCGCATCGGCTGCCGCTCCGGTCGTACCGACAGCGCCTCCCGGTAGCCGGCGACCACATCCTGCAGGGGCGCACCACGAACCACGGCGGCGAGTGCCCAGATACCGACGTAGCCGACCAGCAGCGGCAACGGCAGCGAACGCCACGCCATCCACAGCCGGTTCCGCGCAGTGAACACGGCGTACCCGTGGTGTCGCGACGGCAGGGTGCGTGGATGGAACACCTTCAGATCGGCGGAGTACCAGATCGACCAACCGGCATCCAGCACTCGCCAGGACAGGTCGGACTCCTCCATCGAGTAGAAGAACCGCGGGTCGAACCCGTCGACCTCGTAGAACGTCGCCGCCCGCACGACACAGGCGGCACCGATGAAGTGCGTCACCGGACCCGACCGCTCAGCCGACCGACTGCCCAGCCTCGGGGTATGGCGTCGCTGGGTCCGGCCCTCCTCGTCGACAAGACGGATCGACATCGCCCCGAGCCGAGGGTCGGCCCTGAACCGGTCGACGACCGCCGCCAGCAGGCCCGGGTCGAGGATCTCCGCGTCGTCGTCGAGGAACATGATCAGCCGCGCGTCGGCCGCGGCGGCGCCGACGTTGCGGCCGGCCGGGATGCCCATGTTCTCGGGCAGCACGATGACCCGATCCGGTCGGTCGACCGGCGGCGGGGCGGCGCCGTTGACCACGAGTACGAGCTCGGGATCAACCCGCTCCTGGGCACGGACCGACGCGACCGCCCGGGTCAGCTCGGCTGCGCGCGTTCCCTGCGTCAGCACCACGACGGCGATCTCGTACCTGGGTTCCCGGCTCGGCCCATCGGAGGCCTTCGCCGTCGCTGCCTCGCGGAAGAACGCCGGTGGGGAGCTCAGCAGAGCACCCGGCCGCGCCGTCGGGGACGGAGCCAGCATGGCTACCCTGCCCCGCCGCGTACGGCGACGGCGCCGCGTCGGCTCACTTCTCGACGACTCAAAGTCTCTCAAGCCTCTCCCCTGTAGCGCGCCACACTTACCATAATTCCGCCTCCGATTCCGAATGCCCCCGCCAAGGTCGGCGAGAACTCGGCTCGCGACGTCCTGTAGGCCTCAGGAACACCGCTGGTCCTCACCGTCCACGGCACCACGCACGGTCCAGCAGGCCGATGTGAGTTGGTTAGGGCGGTAGCAACCGTATGGTTGTCGCTTGAGAGTCGCCGACACCCCCGGATCTCCGTCAGCTGTCTCCCCACCAACCAGGAGTAGACCCCACCCATGACGAACCGTCCCGACCTGTCCGTGATCATCCCGATGCACAACGCGAGTGCGACGGTCACCGGAGTGGTGCAGTCGTTCCTGGCGATCGACGGGACGGCCGTCGAGGTGATCGTGGTCGACGACGCGTCGACCGACGACTCGGTCGAGAGGGTCACCGCCCTCGATCGCCCGGAGGTGGTCGTCGAGCGGTTCCCGACCAATGCCGGTGCCGGGATCGCGCGGAACCGGGGGTTCGAGCGGGCCAACGGCCGGTACACCCTCTTCTTCGATGCCGACGACGAGATCCACGCCGCCACGCTGACCACGGCGATAGCGGCCCTCGACGACACGGGCGCCGACGTCGCGATGATGCCCTACCGGTATCGTCGAGGTCACTCCCCGCACTCGGATGAGATGAACTCCTTCGACGCCGCAGCCTGGGCGCAGTATGCGACCGCACCGCGCCGGGTGACCCGTCTCAACGACGTACCACGGCTGCTCGGGTTCTCCGCCTACCCGTGGAACAAGCTGATCCGCACCGAGCACTACAAGCAGACCGGCCTGCGGTACGGCAGTACGCCGGTGCACAACGACGTCCTGGGCCACTGGCTGACGCTGCTGGACGCGAACACCATCGTCCTGCTCGACCAACCGGTGTGCACCCACATCGTGGCCGAGGGCGGCCGCAACCTGACCAACCGGGAGAGCCGGGCTCGGCTGAGCCTGGTCGACGCGTTGGAGGAGACCTACACCGCCCTCGAGGCCCGCCCGGAGAAGCGCAACCGGTTCTCCCACCACTACTGGGACTTCGTGCTGCGAGTTGCCGGATGGGCGACGATGCGGATCACGCCCGAAGTGCTGGACGAGTTCAACCTCCGTCTGCAGCACCACCTGCTGAGGATGGACCTGGGGGACTTCACCCGGATCCGGCTACGACGCGACCCCGGACTGGCGACCCGAATCGTCCGCCGTGCGCTCGCGTGACGGCCGGAAAGGAGCGAACTGTGGCTGACGTGAGCATCATCGTGACCGCCTACAACATCGAGGACTACATCGAGCAGTGCCTCGACAGCATCGCCGCGCAGACCCTGAGCGACATCGAGGTGCTGGTGGTCGACGACGGATCGAGCGACTCGACCCCACAGAGGATCATCGAGTTCTGCGACGGCGATCCCCGGTTCATCCCGGTACTGCTGTCGGAGAACAGCCCAGGCGGCGTGGCGACCGCAGCCAACGCCGGTCTCGACCGGGCGACAGCGCAGTGGGTCGGCTTTGTCGACGGCGATGACTACATCGAACCGACCATGTTCGAACGGTTGGTGGGTGCCGCCGCTGCCTGTGACGCGGATCTGGCCATGTGCGACTACCAGGAGGTCGTCGACGGCTCGGGCGAGCGTCGCGACCCCGCGGATGCCCACCGATGGGCGGAGCTGACCGCCCCGTGCTACCGGCTGGACGTTCCGACCCGGCGGCAGATCCTCCGGTTCATCGCGGTGCCCTGGCGCAAGCTCTACCGGCGGAGCCTGCTGGAGGATAATTCGATCCGGTTCCCGGTCAGCGACGCGTTCTACGAGGACAACCCGTTCCACTGGTTCTCGGTCATCTCCGCCCGTTCCATCGCGGTCGTCCCGGAGGTGCTGTGCTTCCACCGGATCGGCCGGTCCGGTCAGACCATGGCAACCGTCGACGAGCGTCTGTTCCAGATCTTTCGCCACCACGACACGATCTACACCTGGCTCGCCACCCGAGGACTGCTCGAGGTCTACCAGAGCAACCTGCTCGGGTGGGTGATCTCGCAGATGGAGTGGATCGGGCGCAACACCCCGCCGCCGCTGCGCCGCAAGCTGTTCGACACCTTGGTGCCGATCTTCGCGCAGTACCCGGAGTCCGCGATCGCGACCGCGCTGCGCGAGGGCAACAAGGGAGTGACCGCCCAGCGACTGAGCACGGCGGTGGCCAAGCGGGAGTACGGCAGCTTCGTCCGCGTCCTCGCCAGCCGGCCCGCCGCCGACAACCCCGTCATCAAGGCCGCCTACCACCTGCGGCACTCCGGCGTGCTGCACACGGCGGCGCTCACCGGCCGGTACCTGCGTAACCAGGCGCGAGGGAGCCGGGTCACCCGGACCGTCGGCCGAGTCGTCCGGATCTGGAGCGAGCCGAAACAGCAGGACGTGATGTTCGGTCTGATGGTGATCCAACAGCGACTCGGCGGCCTGGAGAGTCAGCTCGGCGCCATGGACGCCCGGCTGACGGCCATCGAGCACCGGATCGCCGACCGCGGTGCTCCAGCCGCGCCGCCGTCAGGCCTCGACGAACAGGGACGGAATGGCAGCGTGGCGTTCGACAGCCTCGAGAATCCCGTCCGCAGCGGCTAGCGCCTCGGCGATGGTCACGTCCATGTCCAGGTACCGGTAGGTGCCGAGCCGCCCGACGAAGGTGACGCCGGGCTCGGTCCGCGCCGCCTCCAGGTACTGGCTCAACAGGCTCTTGTCGTTCGCCAACCGGATCGGGTAGTAGGGGATGTCCGCTTCGTCGGCGAGCCGGCTCGTCTCGCGGAAGCACACCGTCCCCTCGTGCTGCTCCCAGGGCGCGAAATACTTGTGCTCGGCGATCCTGGTGTACGGCACGTCCGCGTCGCCGTAGTTCATCACCGCGCAGCCCACGTAGTCACCGGTGCCGCGGATCTCCTCGAAGTCCAGGGTCCGGTAGCCGAGCCGGCCGTAGCGGAAGCCGAACCACGCGTCCAGCGGTCCGGTCCAGATCGAGTGGTCGAACCCGTCGCGGTCCGCCTCGGTGTACGCCGTGGAGAGCCGCACCTCGATCCGACGGTGGTCGAGGATCGCCTCGACGATCGCCGTGTAGCCGTCCCGAGGGATCGCCTGGTGGGGATGGTTGAAGTAGGAGTCCTCGTAGGTGAACCGCAGCGGCAGCCGCTTGAGCACCGACGCGGGGATCTCGGTCGGCGGCAGTCCCCACTGCTTGCGGGTGTAGCCGAGGAAGAACGCCTCGTAGAGCCGGCGGCCCATGAACTTGAGCGCCTGTTCCTCGAAGTTGCGGGGCTCGGTGATCGAGGAGTCGGCCTGCTCGGCGATGAACGCCCTGGCCTCATCGGGGCTGAGCGAGGACTCGAACAGCTGGTTGATGGTAAGCAGGTTCACCGGCAGCAGGTAGACCCGGCCGTGCACCGTCGTCCGGACCCGATGGTTGTACGGCATCATCGTGCCGAACCGGTTGACGTAGTCCCACACCCGCTCATTGCCGGTGTGGAAGATGTGCGGCCCGTAGCGGTGGATCATCACCTGGGTCTCCGGGTCACGTTCGGTGTGACAGTTGCCGGCGACATGGTCCCGGGTCTCGAAGACGACGGCGTCGTGCCCGGCCTCGGCCACCGCGCGGGCGATGACCGCGCCGGAGAACCCGGCACCGGCGATGCCGAACCTCATCGCGTCGCCGCCAATCGGCCCTCGGGCGGCGGGAGGGAGAGCGTGCGGCGGGCGCACCGTACGGAAGAAGCTGTTCGGGTCACAGGCGTAACCTAACCGCCCGGTCCGGTCCCGCTAGACTGCGCGGGTGCCCGGGGTCGCGCGAATTCCCGCCGTGACCGCTGCGCATCGGCCGCGGTGGTCGGTGGTCATCCCGGTCCACAACTGCGCCGACTATCTCGCCTCGATGCTCCCCGAGGTTCTCGCCCAGGTCGGCGAGCGGAGCGAAGCCGAGATCCTCGTCGTGGACGACGCCTCCACCGACGACCCGGCGCAGGTGGTGGAAAGACTCGGTCGGGGTCGGGTCGAGTACCGGCCCAACCCGGGGCACCTCGGCGCGATCGCCACGTTCAACCGGTGCGTGGAGCTGGCCACCGGGGAGCTGGTGCACCTGCTGCACGGGGACGACCTGGTGCTGCCCGGCTTCTACCCGGCCATGGAGCAGGCGCTCGCCGACCCCACGGTGGTCGCCGCGGTGTGCCGAGTACAGGACGTGGATGCCCAGGGCTCGCCGACCTACCTCACCCGGTCCTACCGGAACGGAACCGGGGTCTGGACCAACGCGCTGGACGCGCTGGCGGTGTCGAACCGGGTACGAACGCCGGGGATCGTGGTGCGCCGCGCGTCCTACGAGCAGGTCGGCGGCTACCGGACCGACCTGCCCCATGCCGCCGACTGGGAGATGTGGACCCGGCTCGCGGCGTACGGACCGGTCGTGTTCGTGGACGAGGTGCTCGCCTGCTACCGGCGGCACGAGGCGTCCGACACCTCAGCGCGGGTCCGGACCGGGGCCAACATCCGGGAGCGGGTGACCGCCATCGGGGTGATCAGTGAGCACGTCCCGCCGGAGCGACGGCTCGGCACAACCCGCCGCGCGCTGGCGTACGCGGTCGTGTTCGCCCTCCGATCGGTGCTGCTCTCGGTCCGGACCGGTCGGTGGTCCGCCGCCGGACGGCAGGGGCTCGAGGCCCTCCGCTGTGCTTGGCTGCTGCCGCGGGGCGTCCCGGCCCCCTCGCCGCGGGCCGGCGTCCTGCTCGGGGACGGCTAGGGCGTGGAAACCCGGGACTTCGGGCGGCTGGGCCCGGTCAGCGCGCTCACCCTGGGCGGCGGCGGCATCGGCGGAGTCCTGGGCCCGACCGACCGGGCTGAGGCCGTCGCCACGGTGCACGCCGCCCTCGACGCCGGCATCACCAGCCTCGACGTCGCCCCGACGTACGGCATCGACAGCGAGGCCGAGCAGGTGGTCGGGGCGGCGCTGCGCAAGCGGCCCGCACCCGAGGTGATGATCACTACCAAGGTCGAGCTGCCGGACGACGAGTACGACGACCTGTCCGGTCGAATGCGCTCGAGCCTGGAGGCCAGCCTGCGCCGGCTGGGCCGGAACCATGTCGACCTGTTCCTCGCGCACTCGCAGCTGCGGCCGGCCGGCAGTGAGCTGACCGTGCCCCGGACGCTGGGCTGGGAACGCTACGTCGACGAGGTCGTCCCGACGTTCACCCGACTCCAGGACGAAGGCCTGATCCGCGGCTGGGGACTGACCGCGGTCGGCTACCCGTCGGCGATCCTGGCCGCGCTGGCCACGGACCCGCGGCCGTACGCGGCGCAGATGGTGGTCAACGCGCTCGACCTGAGCGGGGACATGTGGATCTTCGGAGACGCCGGCGAGCCGCAGAACCCGGCGCTGGTCACCGCGGCGGCGGAGGCGGGGGTGCCGGTGATGGCGATCCGCGCCGTGGCCTCCGGGGCGCTCACCGACCAGCTCGACCGGGAGCCCAACCACCCGACACGTCAGGACTACGTCCGGGCGGCCGGCTTCCGGGCACTGGCCGCCGACCTCGGTGAGACCCCGGCCGCCCTGGCGCACCGTTACGCGCTGAGCATGACCGGGGTGTCCACCGTCGTGCTCGGGGTGAAGAACCGGCGTGAGCTGGCCGAGGTGGTCACGGCCGAGGCCGCGGGCCCGCTCAGTACGGACGAGATGCAGGCGATCGGCGCGCTGAGGGCGTAGTCAGGACAGAGCGGTGCGCATCGCGGCGATGTCGGTCGGAGTGACCCGGCAGCAGCCGCCGACCAGGCGGGCGCCCGCGGCCACCCAGCCGGTCACGTCGGTGGGGTCGAAGGCTCCCGGGCCGGTCCAGGTCTTGGCGTCTGGGTCCCAGCCCTCGCCGCGGTTGGGATAGGCGACCCCGGGCTTGCCGCTCGCCTCCCTGGCAAGCCGCAGCAGTTCGGGCACATCGTCCGGGTCGACGCAGTTGACGCCCACCGCGATCACCTCCGGCACCTCCCGGGCCAGCGCGAACGCCGGGTACGCCGGCTCGCCCGCGCGGGTCCGGTCACCGGACGCGGTGATCGACAGCCAGCACGGCACACCGGTGCCGGCCACCTCATGCAGCAGCGCCTCCACCTCGACCACGGTCGGGATGGTCTCCAGCGCGAGGATGTCGACACCGGACTCGACCAGCGCGGCGATCCGGGGCCGGTGCCAGGCCCGGAGGTCGGCCACCGACAGCCCGTAGTCGCCGCGGTACTCCGAGCCGTCGGCCAGCGAGGCCCCGTAGGGCCCCACCGAGCCGGCCACCCAGCGACGGGAGCCGTGGCCGAACCGGTCCCGGGCCCGCTGGGCCAGCCGCGCGCTGAGCCCGATCAGCTCGAGAGGAGCCTGGTAGGACGCGGTGGTGGCCACCTGGGCCCCGGCCGCGAAGAACGCCTCGTGGGCCGCCACCACCGCATCGGGGTCGTCCAGCAGCACCTGCGCCGACCACAGCCGGGTCCGCAGCTCGGCACCCTGCGCCTCCAGCTGCGTTGCCAGACCCCCGTCCAGCAGCACCGGCTCCGCGAGCATCAGGAGTGGCTGGCGGCCTCGGCGGCGTCCGCGTCAGCCTTCGTCCGGTGCACGGTGTCCGGCGGATGCTCGGCAGGCGCGTACACCGAGTAGAGCTTCAGCTCCTCCATGCCGTTGTTGATGACGTTGTGCCAGGTGCCGGCGGGAATGATGATCGCCCAGTCGTCGGCGATGTCGTGGGCGATCTCCACCTCGTCGGAGCTCGGGCCCAGCGTGACCCGGGCCGACCCCGACTCCACCCGGATGAACTGGTCGAGATGGTCGTGCATCTCCATCCCCACCTCTTCGCCCGTGGCCAGGCGCATCACGGTGAGCTGCAGGTTGGCGCCCGTCCAGAGCACGGTCCGGAAGGTGTCGTTGTCGTTGGTGATCGCCGCGATGTCGCCGACCCATGAGTCCTTTGCTGTCACCAGGCCATTGTCCGGCCACGCCGTTCGGAGCGAAGACGCGCCCCGGCGTCTTTCAGTCGGGAAGGCCTGCGCGCTGGCCGGCCGTCGCTCGTCGACGCCTCGCAGAAAGGTGCGATGACCCGTCGCGGTTGCTGCGTATCCGGGGGTCCAGGCGGTTGGTGAGGAAGCGGCGCCCCCGCCGGACCCACCGTGTGGCGAAGCCGCGCCAGCGCCCGACCCACCGGGTGGCGAGGCGGAGTCCCCTCGGTCGGTGCGTGCCGGCCCTGGCCAAGAGGTAGGCAAGCCTGAACCACTCCGACCTGGCGATAGTCGTCAGCTCTTCCTCGGTGACGCCTTTGACCTCAGCTGGGTCAAGGCCGGCGAACAGTGGATCGGCGAGGAGCTTGGACAGCCGTCGCAACGCGCGGGCCCCCCTGATGGGCCCCGCCCTTACGATCGCCTTGAGATGCCCCTGTGGGATCAGGACTCGAGGTAGGACTATCTTTCCGAGGATCTTCCGCCGTTCGGATTCCGGAACGTTGCTCGTCCGCAGAGTTGTGAGCATCGAGCGAAGGATCCGCTCGTTCTTCTCGATGAGTGCCGTCGCAGTCTTGGCGCGCCTGGAGAGGTGAACGGGTTCGTTCTCGTTGTCGGCGTGCTCGATGAGGTAGTAGTAGTCGTATCCGCCGAGCATGAGGAACCGCTCCGCATTCACGATGTAGGAGAAGGCGAAGCTCACGTCTTGTCCAGAGGGAAGTCCCTCATCGAACCGGAGGCCCTGGCGCTCGATCTCGGCGCGTCGGAACACCTTGTGGACGGTCAGCGTCGTCAGAGCCTTGATGCGGGAGACCTCGGCGTGCGGCCGGCGGACGACACAGAGGGCGCCGCGGCCATTCACCGGGACTTGGTTGACGGCAATCCAATCGGCCGGCGTCGTGGCCAAGGCCTGGGCGATGCGCTCGAGCGCTTGATCACCGATGGTGTCGTCGGAGTCGATGAAGAACACGTACTCGCCGGTGGCTTCGTCCAGGATGCGGTTCCGGGGGCGCGCGGCGCCGCCGGAGTTGTGCCCGAGGGAGATCACTCGGAAGAAGCCCGGATCCGCTGCCAGGTCGCGCTCGAACTCTCGCAGGATCGCCAGCGTCTCGGGTTCCGTGCTGCCGTCGTCGGCAATGAGGATCTCGAAGCACGAGCGGGGGAGGGTGGAGTTGATCACCGATTGGAGACAGTTCCGCAGCAGGGTCTTGCCGTTGAACACGGGGATCCCGACGGTGAAGAGCCTCCCCGAGGGTTGGGGATGACCCGCTGCCTCGAGAACGTCCCCCATAGGTGTGAACCTCCAGCCTTTGTACGTCGAGCCGCGTCAGGGTCGACCTTGATCTGCCCGGCCTACGAACATGCGATATCGGCCCCGATCATAGGCAGAGGAGTTGACAGTCTCAGCATCGTTCCGCTCGCCGCGGAACTGGCTAATGGGATCTGCTGCCGCCCAGCGACGGGTTCGCCGCAAGCGAAGCGTCCGGTTACGAGGTCGGGGCAGTTGTGGCCGGTTCCGGTGCCTGTCGTCTGCGTCCGAGGATCACGCCGATGACACTGGCGATACCGAAAGCGATCAGGATCACCCCGCCGATCTTGGCGAGCAGAACCAGACTGCCGAGCGGGAAGGCGATCAGCACGATCGCGGCGATGATGCTGATCACGCCGAAGGCGACCAGGCCGATGCGCTCGCCGGCTCCACGCGACACCGTGAACGCCGAGACCAGCTCGGAGATTCCGTCGAGGAACCACCCGACGGCGATCACCACGACCAGCACGAAGAGTGAGGTGCCGGGTCGGACCAGGCAGATGATGCCGGCCACGATCGTCAGCGCACCGAGAATTCCGGAGACCGCACGCCACGACCCCGGGAGCTCGCTCAAGGTGACCGCCGCAAGGACCCGGACCACCCCGGCGGCGATGAGCTCCAGGCCGAACAGCACGGCGACGACCAGCAGGGTCACACCCGGCCAGATCAGCGCCAGCAGCCCCAACACCACGGCGATCGCGCCGAGGGCGATGCGCACTCCCCCTCGTTGACCGCTGGTCAGCAGTGGTGCATCGACCATGGAGTTTGACCTCTCAGGAGATGGATAAATAGTTTCGTTTGCTTTCAGCCAAAACCTACGGACCGTGGTCCGGCCGGTCAACACAACTCGCGCCGGCCGCACCGAGAGTTAACCTTCGGGCTCACATCAGGGCCGAGGTGAGCCGGGCGAGGTTGTCGAACACCTTGTCCCTTCGCGGCCGGCGCTGCCACTCCGCCAGGGTCAGCAGCCGGCTCTTGGCCCGGTAGTCGGCCTCGATCGTCCGCATCGCGGCGACGAACTCCCGGCTCTGGACCATCACCATCAGCTCCATGTGCAGGCTCAGAGCCCGGATGTCGAGGTTGGTCGAGCCGATCAGGGCCACGTCCTCGTCGATGCTCAGGTGCTTGGCGTGCAGCACGGCGGGCGCCGCGTACAGATAGATCTTCACCCCGGCCCGCAGCAGCTGCTCGTAGTAGGACCGCTGGGCGTGGAAGACCAGGAACTGGTCGCTGACCTCGGACACGAAGAGCTCGACCTCCAGGCCGCGCGACGCTGCCGTCACCATCGCCAGCTGGATGGACTCGTCCGGCACGAAGTAAGGACTGGTGACGCTCACCTTGTCCCGGGCGTTCTGGATCACCGCCGCGAACAGCTTCAGGTTGTTGTCGTTCTCGAAGCTGGGCCCGCTGGGCACGACCTGGGCATCCCAGGCGCCGGGCGACTCACTGAGGACAACGGGCTGGTAGTCGGGGTCCAGCAGCTCGTCGGTCTCGCTGTACCAGTCGGTGATGAAGACCGCGTCCAGCTCGCGGACCACCGGGCCCGAGAACCGGGCCATCAGCTCCACCCAGTGCAGGCCGCGCCGGATGCTGACCTTCTTGTGGTAGTGCTCCTTGATCAGGTTTTGCGAGCCTGCGTACCCGACGCGGTCGTCGATTACCACCAGCTTGCGGTGGTTGCGCATGTCCGGCCGGCGGAGCTGACCTCGAAACGGCTGGATGGGCAGCATCGGCCGGTACTGGGCGCCCATCTCCCGAAGGATCTCGATCGTCTTCTTGCGGTTCGGGTAGCCGAACTGGGCGATGTGGTCGGACAACACGCGCACGGTGACGCCGCGGGCGCAGGCCCGACGGAGCGCGTCGAAGAACGGGACCGTCGTCTCGTCATAGACCAGGATGAAGAACTCGACGTGCACGAACCGCTCGGCCCGGTCGATGTCGTCGGCCATCGCCGCGATCGAGCCGTCGTAGTCCTCGATCAGCTCCGCCGTGTTGCCTCCGATCATCGGCAGTGCGCCGAGGTTGCGGTTGAGCCGCACCATCGAGGGCAGCCACCCGGGCCACGCGTCGGGGTTGCTGAGCTTGTTCAGCCCACCCTGCGTGCGGGCCAGGATCCGCTCGGAGACGATGCGCTGCTTCTCCCGACGGGACTTGGGCAGCCGGCCGGCGCCGACCAGCAGGAAGAACAGGATGCCGATCACCGGGATGAAGACGACGGCCAGCACCCACGCGATCGCCGATGACGGCTTGCGGTTCGCGGACACGAAGACGGCAACGACCAGTGCGACCACCACGTCGACCGCGACGGCCAGCAGAGCTACCCAGTTGATCGCCAGCATCCGGTCCTTCCTACGTCGCCCGCCGCCAGAACCGACGATCCGGTCGCTCGCGAGGATTGGCCCCGATCAGACCCTGGGCCCACGCCGCGGCGGGATCCGGGTCGACCAGCACCGCCTTGACCAGAAGCGTCAACGGGATGGCCAGGATCGCCCCGATCGGACCGAGCACCCAGGCCCAGAAGACCACCGAGATCAGGGTCAGAGTGATCGACATCCCGACGGCGTCGCCCAGGAAGTACGGCGGGATGAGTGAGGTGAACAGGGAGTTCAGCACGATGTAGACCACGATCACCACGACCATCAGGCGGACGCCACCCTGCAGCAGTGCCAGCAGGGCCGGGGGTACCAGGCCGATCACGAACCCGACGTAGGGGATGTAGTTGCAGACCAGGGCCAACACCCCCCACAGCAGAGCCAGCGGGATCCCCAGCCAGAGCAGAAACAGGGTGTCTGCCGCCCCGACCAGCACGGCGAACACCGTGGTCACGGCCAGGAATCGCCGGGTGTTGACGGCGAAACCGACGAGGGCCTCAGCACTGCGCGGTCGGGTGCGCTGCATCGCCGCCAGCCGCTGGTTGATCCCGGTCGACTCGATGCCCAGGAACAGCAGCAGGCCGAGCAGGAAGGCGAGACTGGCGCCGAACCCGACGACGGCGCTCAGCGCCCCGGTCAGCAAGCCGGCGAGCCGGTTCAGCTCCAGACCGGCGAGCAGCTGGCGGGCCGGCTCTTGGTCGATCCCCAACTGCGCAAGCCAGCCCGCCACCGTCCGCAGCAGCTCGCTCGCCTCGCCGGCATACCTGGGCAGGACCGTGACCAGCCGGGCCAACGACAGGGCGATGATCGCCGCCAACCCGACCAGTACGCCGTAGATGCCCAGCAGCAGCGCACCCAGAGCGATCGGCGGGGGCACTCCCCGCCGCCGCATCCAGCCGTGCAGCGGGTGCACCAGGATCACGATCACCAGGGCCAGCAGAACCGGTGCGGCAAGCCAGGCCAGCTCCCGGAGCGCCAGGATCACGACCAGGCCGGCCGCGGCGGACACCAGGATCATCATCGACCGGGGAACCGGCCGACCCGGTGGGGGACGCGTTCCCTGCATCCCCGTCATGGGCAGCAGCGTAGCGATCTCGATTCGGTCGGGCCTGATCAGAATCGCCGGATCAGCGGCATCGGGAAGCGCAAGGACCGGCCGAGCCGACGTTACGATCTCAGCGTGGCTCTCGACCCGGCAGGTGAGGTGGCCGCACGGCACCCGGACGCCGCACGCCCGGGTTCGGCATCTGCAGCACCCGAACCACCGGTGAGATCTAGGTCGCCGGAGGAGGTCCGCGGCGTCAAGCACGGCTCACGACCGTCCCCTAGGAGGTTCCCGGTGGACATCGCCCCCCCGTACGCGCTGCCGCGGCTGCGCCGCAATCAGGACCGCCGGGGGACTCATCGCCACCTGAGCCGGCCGACCGAAGGGCTTGACGAGCACTGGACCACGATCGACGGCGTCGAGGTCTTCTACCGCAGTGCACCGGGGCCGCCCGGCGCCCCCGTGATGACCCACCTGCACGGCTTCGGCCTCTCGGGTCGCTATCTGCTGCCCACGGCCCAGGCCCTGGCCGGCGACTTCCGCACCTTCGTCCCGGATCTGCCCGGCTTCGGGCGCAGCGGCGACCCGCCCCGCCCGCCGGGCCTGCCGGAACTGGCTCGCGAGGCCGCCGACTTCCTCACCGATCGTGGCGTGGCCCGGTCGACCCTGGTCGGCAACTCGTTGGGCTGCACTGTGGTCTGCGAGTTCGCCCATCAGTTCCCCGACCGCGTGGACCGGGCCATCCTGGTCTCGCCGGCCGGGGGACCGTTCAACCAACCGCTGCGGCGTGCCGTCCGGCAGCTCCTGAGCGACAGTCTCCGGGAACCACCGCGGCTGCTGCGGGTCGCGGTGCCGGACTACCTGCGCTTCGGCGTCTCGAGCACCCT
Source organism: Propionibacteriaceae bacterium (assembly GCA_035640915.1). GTDB lineage: Bacteria > Actinomycetota > Actinomycetes > Propionibacteriales > Propionibacteriaceae > Microlunatus. The sequence goes on along the minus strand of DASQVF010000095.1, from coordinate 1,363 downwards.
CCGCCTCTTCGAGGCGATAACCCGGTACCCGACGCTGGACCGGCTGTTGGACCTGTCGGTGCCGACCCTGGTGGTTGTCGGGAACTGTGACCCGCTGCTGCCGGAGGAGGGGACGATCGTGCAGGTCGCCCGGGACCACCTCCACGACTCGATCGTCGTCGTGGTCCTCGAGGGCGCCGCTCACGCGGTGAACTTCAGCCACCCCGAGGAGCTGGCGACCCTGATCCGCCGGTTCATGGCCGACCTGCCGCTCGAGCTGCCGAACGAGCCGGGCGGCGCCCGGGCGTACGAGATCTACCGCGGTGAGGGGATGCCGCGACCGGCACCGTGATCAACACCCCCTCGGAGGTCAGCGGCCGAAGGTCACCTTGACCGGGTCGTTGGTCAGCCGCGCCCGCACCGTCGTGAAGTCGGTCACGCTGGGGATCTCGAAGCTGGCGCGCTGCCCGCCCTCGGTGCCCGACGCGGTGGCCGACCACCGCACGGTGATGCTGAACTCGGCGATCGACGGATCCTGGTAGTCCATCCGCGGCTCCACGTTGGTGAACGGGTCCTCGGTGACCTTCCGCCGGAGGCTGGACTCGGTGATGTTCTGCCCCGGGTTTTCCCGGATGTTCAGGAACGGGCACCCGGACGGCTTGAACTTGGCCTGCTCGAGACAGCCGTTGAGCTTGGACTTCGCGGCGGCGACGACCGCCTTGGTCCCGGCCTCGGTGATCGCCGGCCGGTGGTCGTACGCGCTCGGGTAGTCGCCCGGGCTGGTGATCACCATCGGACCGCCGCCGTAGGCGATGTAGTCGTTGCCGGTGGTCAGCACGTAGGAGCCCGGGAACAGGTCGATCTTGTCGGCCGTGACCCCGACCCCGTTGATCTGCATCGGCAGGGTGCGGCTGCGGATCCCCTCCAGGTTGACGTCCTGGGTGACGTCGTAGAGGAGGTAGACATCACCCTGCTTCTGCACCGTGAAGGTCTCATTGACCTGCTGGTCGCCCATCTTGTACGACGCATCGATGCTGCTGTCGTACTCGCTGTCGGGCGGCGAGACCTTGATGTCGGTGATCGGGGCCCGCTTGTTCGACTCGGCCAGGACGGCGTCGGTGAGGAAGGACTTGTCGTTCGGCTGCTCCTTGCCCAGCGACAGGGCGGCCGTCGCGTTCCCGGCGGCCAGCGCCTCCAGGTAGGACTTGACCGACTGGTCGGCCTGGCTGCTGGCCGGCGGGGGGGCGGTGGTGCTGGCCGCGGTCGGTGGGGCGGAGCCGCCGCCGGGACCACCGGTGCTCGTCGGGTCGATGGGATCGGTCGTGGTGTCCGTGCTCCGGTTGACCAGGAAGGCCGCACCGACGCCGATGATCACCAGGGCCAG
>DASQVF010000094.1:0-3533 GCA_035640915.1 Propionibacteriaceae bacterium | reverse complement strand
GAAGGGCGCTTCCTCCACCCGGAACGGGCGCGACTCCAACTCCCAGCGGCTCGGCGTCAAGCGGTTCGGCGGGCAGCAGGTCAACGCCGGCGAGATCCTCGTCCGGCAGCGTGGCACGCACTTCCATCCCGGTGACGGGGTGGGCCGGGGCGGCGACGACACCCTCTTCGCCCTGGTCGAGGGCCGGGTCGAGTTCGGCACCAAGCGTGGTCGCCGGGTCGTCAACGTGACCCCAGCCACCGAGGCCACCGCCTCGGTCTGAGTTCGTTCGCTTCTGCTGAGGGTGGCCCGTTCGGCGGGCCACCCTTTCGTCGTTCATGGAAGGAGGCTCAGGCCATGGCGATCCCGAGCTTCGTCGACCGGGTCACCCTGCACGCGTACGGCGGCAACGGTGGCCACGGCTGCGCCTCCGTCCACCGGGAGAAGTTCAAGCCGCTGGGCGGGCCGGACGGCGGCAACGGGGGGGACGGCGGGTCGGTCATCCTCCGGGTCGATCCGAACCTGACCACGCTGGTGGACTACCACCGGCAGTCCCACCGGCGGGCGACCAACGGGCAGCCGGGTCGCGGTGACCACCAGAACGGGGCCCGCGGCGAGGACGTGGTGCTGCTGGTCCCGGACGGCACGGTGGTCACCGACGAGGCAACCGGGGAGCAGATCGCCGACCTGACCGGCACCGGTGCCGAGCTCGTCGTTGCCGAGGGCGGTCGCGGCGGGCTGGGCAACGCCGCGCTGGCTTCGCACACCCGCAAGGCGCCCGGCTTCGCGCTGCTGGGCACCGAGGGCGAGACCCGGACCATCACCCTGGAGCTCAAGGTGGTGGCCGACGTCGGGCTGGTGGGCTTCCCCAGTGCCGGCAAGTCGTCCCTGGTGGCGGCCATCTCGCGGGCCCGGCCCAAGATCGCCGACTATCCGTTCACCACGCTGGTGCCGAACCTCGGCGTCGTTGTCGCCGGCGACGTGACCTACACCGTGGCCGACGTGCCGGGGCTGATCGAGGGGGCCAGCGAGGGCCGCGGACTCGGCTTCGACTTCCTGCGGCACATCGAGCGGTGCGCGGCGCTGGTCCACGTCCTCGACTGCGCCACCTACCTGCCCGGCCGGGACCCGGTCAGCGATCTCGAGGTGATCGAGGCCGAGCTCGCCGCCCACGGCGGGCTGGAGGACCGGCCGCGGGTGATCGCGTTGAACAAGATCGACGTACCGGATGCGGCCGAGCTGGCCGAGCTCGCCGCCGGTGAGCTGAGCGACCGGGGCTGGCCGGTGTTCCGGATCTCCACCAAGACCGGCGAGGGCCTGCCCGCGCTGACCTTCGCGCTGGCCGAGCTGGTCGCCGCCCGCCGCGCCGCCGCGCCGCCGCCGGCACCGCCTCGGATCGTGCTGCGGCCCTCGCCGGTGTCCGGGCAGGGTGAGTTCTCCGTCGAACGGGAGGGTGACGTCTGGCGGGTCCGCGGAGCCAAGCCCGAGCGCTGGGTCGCCCAGACCGACTTCGGCAACGGCGAGGCCGTTGGCTACCTGGCCGACCGGCTGAACCGGATCGGCATCGAGGACCGGCTGCTGGAGCTGGGGGCGCGGGCCGGCGACGCGGTGGCCATCGGCGGTACGGATGCCGTGGTGTTCGACTTCGCGCCGCAGGTCGACGTCGGCGGGGAGATCCTCAGTCGTCGCGGCGAGGACTCCCGCTTCGAGCAGCTGCGCCCCGCCGTTCAGCGGCGGCGGGAGCGGGACCGGATCTACCACGCCGAAGCCGATGAGGAAGACGACGAGTCGACGTGGGCTGAGCCGGTCGAAGACCGGGACGACGGCCCTTCGACAGGCTCAGGGCACATCGACCCGACAGGGTCAGGGCAGATCGACCCGACAGGGTTAGGGCACATCGACTCGACAAGCTCGGGGCACAGCGATGCGTGAGCTGATCGGCGCCGCCTCGCGAGTGGTCGTCAAGGTCGGCTCCTCCTCGTTGACCACGACCACCGGCGGCATCGATCCGGGCCGGATCGAGACTCTGGTCCGCGCCCTGGCCGAGGTGCGGCAGCAGGGCCGGGAGGTGGTGCTGGTCTCCTCCGGCGCCATCGCCGCGGGACTTGCCCCGCTGGCCCTCAAGGTCCGACCGCAGGACCTGGCCACCCAGCAGGCGGCGGCCTCGGTCGGGCAGGGCCTGCTGATGGGCTACTACACCCAGCTGTTCGCCGGCCATGGGATCGGGGTCGGCCAGGTCCTGCTGACGGTGGACGACGTGACCCGGCACAGCCACTACCGCAACGCCTATCGGACGTTCGGCCGGCTACTCGAGCTCGGCGTACTGCCGATCGTCAACGAGAACGACACCGTGGCCACCCACGAGATCCGTTTCGGCGACAACGACCGGCTGGCCGCCCTGGTCGCCCACCTGGTGCACGCCGACGCGCTGGTGCTGCTCAGCGACGTGGACGCCCTCTACACCACCAAGCCGAGCCGTCCGGATGCGGTGAGGATTCCCGACGTACGCACCGAGGACGACCTGGCCGGGATCGACGTCGCGTCGCGGGGGTCGGCGGTGGGTACCGGCGGCATGATCACCAAGATCGAGGCGGCCCGGATCGCCACCTCGGCCGGCATCCCGGCGGTACTGACCAGTGCCGAGCAGGTCGGCCCGGCGCTGGCGGGGCAGCCGGTCGGCACCCTGTTCCACCCCACCGGTCGCCGCCGCTCCACCCGGCTGCTCTGGCTCAAGCACGCCAGTGACGCCCGTGGCGAGCTCGTACTGGACGCCGGCGCGGTTCGGGCGCTCACCCAACGCAACGCCTCCCTGCTGCCGGCCGGGATCACCAAGGTCGCTGGGCAGTTCAGCGCCGGCGAGCCGGTCAACCTGGTCAGTCCGGACGGTGCGGTGATCGCCCGCGGGCTGGTCAACTACGACGCCGAGGAGCTGCCCGCCCTGCTCGGCCGGACCACGCGGGACCTGATCGCCGAGTTCGGTGCCGGCTACGACCGAGCCGTGGTGCATCGCGACGCCCTGGTCGTGCTCTGAGCTGGCCAGGGTCGCACCCCTCGCCCTGAGTTCCTGACCGCGTTCCACTACTACCCGGCGGGTCGCCGCCTCAGCAGCCCTCTGGCGTCACTTCCTCAGGGCGTCCGCGCTGGTCGGACACCAGCATTACCACTTCGTTGCACCTGCCCCGGCTACGGTGACGCTGGCTTGCTCTTGGGTTAGTCTCAGGCTCAGCTTCCGTTCTCACCCGGGCGCCGGGTCGTTCGCGAACACGCGAAACCACTCGGGGGAGTGGCCCCACATAACACAAGGTGGACACGTTGAAATTCCGCAAGTCATTTCCCGCCAAGGCCCTGATGGGCCTGGCTTCGCTGGCCCTGGTGGCCACCCTCGGGTCGTGCGCGCAGAGCCAGCGCGACCCGGAGGGCACGTCCAGTGAGGGCGGCGCCAACAGCACGTTCGTGTTCGCGGCCTCCTCCGACCCGCTGATGCTCGACCCGGCCCTGGCCAGCGACGGCGAGACCTTCCGCGTCGCCCGCCAGATGTTCGAAGGCCTGGTCGG
>DASQVF010000093.1:0-2725 GCA_035640915.1 Propionibacteriaceae bacterium | reverse complement strand
GACCTGGACACGGTCAACCCCGGAACCGGCGAGAAGCTGTCCACGGTCTCGACGGTCGACGAAGCCGATCTCGACGCCGCGGTCAAAGCCGCGCGGCGGGCGTACGAGCAAGTCTGGTCGACGATGCCGGGCGCGGAGCGGGGCAAGTATCTGTTCCGGATCGCCCGGGGTATCGCCGAGCGGTCCCGTGAGCTCGCCGTGGTCGAGACGCTGGACAACGGCAAGCCGATCAAGGAGACCCGCGACTTCGACGTGCCGACTGCGGCCCAGCACTTCTTCTACCACGCGGGATGGGCGGACAAGCTGGGTCACCTCGGACTGGGTCCGGCGCCGAGCCCGCTGGGTGTGGCCGGGCAGGTCATCCCGTGGAACTTTCCCCTGCTGATGGCGGCCTGGAAGATCGCCCCGGCGCTGGCCGCCGGCAATACGGTGGTGATCAAGCCGGCCGAGACCACGCCGCTGTCGGTCCTGGTGCTGGCCGAGATCATCGCCGACGCCGGCCTCCCCCCTGGAGTGGTCAACGTGGTGCCCGGGGCCGGGGACGTCGGCTCGATGCTGGTGAACCATCCGGGAATCGACAAGGTGGCCTTCACCGGCTCCACGGCGGTGGGCCGGCGGATCCAGCGGGAGCTGGCCGGGACCGGCCGCCGGATCACCCTGGAGCTCGGCGGCAAGGGCGCCAACATCGTGTTCGAGGACGCCGCGCAGGACCAGGCGATCGAGGGCATCGTCAACGGGATCTTCTTCAACCAGGGCCAGGTGTGCTGCGCCGGGTCGCGGCTGCTGGTCCAGGAGTCGATCGCCGACGAGTTCGTGGCCCGGCTGACCGATCGGGTGGAGACGCTGCGGGTCGGGGACCCGCTGGACAAGAACACCGATGTCGGGGCGATCAACTCCCAAGCCCAGCTGGACCGGATCACCACGCTGATGGAGGCCGGCGTGGCCGAGGGCGCGACCACCTGGACGTCCTCCTGCCCCCTGCCGAAGAACGGCTTCTTCATCGCCCCCACGATCTTCACCGACGCCACCCCGTCGATGCGGATCGCCCGGGAGGAGATCTTCGGTCCGGTGCTGACCACCATGACCTTCCGGACGCCGGACGAGGCGGTGACCAAGGCGAACAACAGCGCGTACGGGCTGTCGGCCGGGGTGTGGACCGAGAAGGGGTCCCGGGCCATGGGCATGGCGGCGGCGCTACGGGCCGGGGTGATCTGGGACAACACCTTCAACCGGTTCGACCCGGCCGCCAGCTTCGGCGGTTACAAGGAGTCCGGCTTTGGCCGGGAGGGCGGGCCGGCCGGCATGGCCGCGTACCTGGAGGCCGACGAAGGGGACCAACCGTGAGCAAGGTGATGCGCCCTGAGCTTGTCGAAGGGCCTTGGCGCGGACTTCGACAGGCTCAGCCCGCATGAGTGCGCACCTGAGTGTCGCGAAGACCTACAAGCTCTACATCGGCGGCAAGTTCCCGCGCTCGGAGTCCGGGCGGACCTACCGGGCCCTGGACGCCGGCGGCGGCTTCCTGGCCAACGCGGCGCTGGCCTCGCGCAAGGACGCCCGGGACGCGGTCGTGGCCGCCCGGAAGGGCTTCGGCGCCTGGTCGAAGGCCACGCCGTACAACCGCGGGCAGGTGATCTACCGGATCGCAGAGATGCTGGAGGGCCGGTCGGCCCAGTTCGTCGAGCTGATCAGGGTCAGCACCGGGGCCGGCGAGAAGGTGGCGCGGGCCGAGGTCGAGGCGGCGATCGACCGGCTGGTGCACTATGCGGGCTGGACCGACAAGCTCGCCGCCGTCCTCGGCAGTGCCAACCCGATCTCCGGGCCCTTCTTCTCCTACTCCGCCCCTGAGCCGACCGGGGTGGTGGCGGCGTTCGCTCCCGGCGGGTCGCCGCTGCTGGGGCTGGTGTCGGTGGTCGCGCCGGTGATCACCAGCGGCAACGCGGTCGTCGTGGTCGCGGCCGAGCCCGACCCGTGCGTGGCGATCTCCTTCGCCGAGGTGCTGGCGACCTCCGACGTGCCCGGCGGGGTGGTCAACATCCTGACCGGCCGGGCCGCCGAGCTCGGACCGCACCTGGCCGCCCATGCCGACGTCAACGCGCTCGACCTGACCGGCGCCGATCCGGAGCTGCGTACCGCCCTGGAGCAGTCGGCGGCCGAGACGGTCAAGCGGGTGTTCGTGCCCCGCGGAACGCCAGACTTCACCGCCCCGCCGGGGCTGGCTCGGCTCCGGGCATTCGTCGAGATCAAGACCGTGTGGCACCCGACGGGGGCCTTGTCGCTCGCCAGCGGGTCGGCCTACTGAGTCCTACTCGTCCGGGATGATCCGGGTCGAGGACCAAGTAACGGTCAACCCCATACGCCGCGTACTTGGCCGTCTTGACCATCAGGTCGGCCCCCTTGCCGGCGCGACCTAGTCTCGACCGCGATGCGGGCAGCACGGTACGGGACCCTGGCGGCGGTGACGTTCGCCGTCGTCCTGCTGACCGGGTGTATCCCGATGGCGGCCGAGCTGTCGGATTCGGCGTCCGGGCGCTCGTCGGCGGGGGGTCCGTCCTCGGCGGCTCCGGCAGCGGTGAGCCCGTCCCCCGCGCCCTCGGTCGGCGGAACCCCAACCGCCACCCGGACGCCGGTACCCAGACCGAAGCCGCGCCCGGTGCTGGCCGGTGACGGGAAACCCCGCGAGGCCCGGTTGGCCATCCCGGCCCTCGGCATCGAGCGGCTCCTGGTC
>DASQVF010000092.1:0-10133 GCA_035640915.1 Propionibacteriaceae bacterium | reverse complement strand
CTGCATCACCGGCACGGCCTCGGGCAGCCGCCGCCGCATCTCCGCGACCAGCTCGGCGACCCCCTCGGCCAGCGACTGGCCGAGATCACGACGGGCGCCCCGGTCGGCCAGCACCCGGTCGCCGCGCGGCCGCTCCACGCTGGCGGCCAACGTCCACGGACCGGCCACGGCGTACTTGACCGGCCCGGCGTAGCCCTGGGCCTGCTCCTCCAGCTGGTCCAGGTCGGACCGCAGGGTGCTGACCGCCAGCCGGTGCTCGCGGCTCGACGTGTCGGCCAGTCGCCACCCGGCCGGCTGGAGGTCGACCGCCAGTCCGGCCAGCAGGGCCGTCGACCGCCCGACCAAACCCGCGTACGCGCCCCGCGCCGGCAGCTCGGGCAGGTAGGGCAGGTCCGGGGACTCGGCGAAGGCGATCTTGATCGCGTCGGCCATGTCGTTGCCGGGCCACGATCCGATCCCGGTGGAACGGACCGGGGCGATGTCGTCGCTCACGCGCCCTCCTCGCTGACGCTCGTCGGCCCCGTTCGCGTCGCTGCTGCGCTGGATAGTGAGCTCGCCAGCTCGCTCACGAGCCCTCCTCGCTGACGCTCGTCGGCCCCGTTCGCGTCGCTGCTGCGCTGGATAGTGAGCTCGCCAGCTCGCTCACGAGGCGGTCGTGGCGATCGTCGCGCAGCCGACGACCCGGGTGGCCTCGTAGAGCACGACGGCCTGTCCCGGGGCGATCCCGGTCGCCGGGTCCGCCAGCACCACCTCGACCCCGTCGGCGCCGGCGTACGCGGTGGCCGGCAGGGCGGTGCCGTGCGCTCGGAGCTGGGCCAGCCCGGTCCAGGCGCCGGCCGGCGGGCTCGATGTCCAGGACGGCCGGACGGCCTGGATCCGGCGCACCGCGAGGGCATCCCGCGGGCCGACGGTGACCGTGTTGGTCACCGGAGAGATGTCCAGCACGTAGCGCGGCTGCCCGTCGTCGGCGGGCACGCCCAGCCGCAGGCCCCGGCGCTGGCCGACGGTGAACCGGTGGGTCCCGTCGTGGCTGCCGACCCGTTGGCCGGCCTGGTCCACGATCGTGCCCGGGCTCTGGCCGAGCCGCCGGGTGAGGAACCCGGCGGTGTCGCCGTCGGCGACGAAGCAGATGTCGTGGCTGTCCGGCTTGTCGGCCACCGCCAGGCCCCGGCGCTCCGCCTCGGCCCGTACCGCGGGCTTGGTGTCGGTGCCCAGCGGGAACATGGCGTGCCGCAGCTGGTCCTGCGTCAGCACCCCGAGCACGTAGGACTGGTCCTTGGCCGGGTCCACCGCACGGTGCAGCTCCACACCGGCCCCGGTGTCGACAAGTCGCGCATAGTGGCCCGTGCACACTGCGTCGAAGCCGAGGGCCCGGGCCCGGTCGAGCACCGCGGCGAACTTGATCTTCTCGTTGCAGCGCAGGCACGGGTTCGGCGTCCGTCCGGCGGCGTACTCCGCCACGAAGTCGGTGACCACATCCGCGGCGAACCGGTCGGACAGGTCCCAGACGTAGAACGGGATGCCGAGCACGTCGGCCGCCCGGCGGGCGTCGTGTGCGTCCTCCTTGGAGCAGCAGCCCCGGGCCCCCGACCGGAACGACTGCGGGTTCTTGGCGAGCGCCAGGTGCACGCCGGTGACGTCATGGCCGGCGTCGACGGCCCGCGCGGCGGCGACCGCTGAGTCGACGCCGCCGGACATCGCGGCCAGCACTCTCACGGGGCCCAAGGTTACGCGTACGCGGCCGCGGCCCGGCCGCGACGGACCGCCTCGGGCAGCGCGTGCAGCAGGGTCTGCAGGTCGGCTAGGTCGTTGCTCTCGGCGAGCGAGAACCGCAGCACGGATCGGGCCGCGGTCTCGTCCAACCCCATGGCCAGCAGCACGTGGCTGGCCTGAGTCACACCGGCGGAGCAGGCCGACCCGGCGGCGCAGTCGATGCCGGCGGCGTCCAGCAGCATCAGCAGGGCGTCGGCCGAGCAGCCCGGGAAGAGCACGCTGGCCACTCCGGGCAGCCGGTCGGCCGATTCGGTCGCGCCGAGGACCACCGCGTCCGGTACGGCCGACGCGATGCCGTCCACCAGCGCATCCCGCAGCGCCCCGACCGTCGACTGGTAGCGGTCGAGCCCGCGGACGGCGACCTCCACCGCGGCGGCGAACGCGGCCACGGCGGCGACGTTCAAGGTGCCGGAGCGGACATCGCGCTCCTGTCCCCCGCCGTGCTGCACGGCGGTCAGGTCGAGGGTGCGGCGGGCCAGCAACGCACCCACTCCGTACGGCCCGCCCAGCTTGTGGGCGGTGAAGGTGAGCAGGTCCAGCCCACTGGCCGCGAAGTCGACGGGAACGTGGCCCACCGCCTGGACGGCATCGCTGTGCGACAGCGCGCCGTGCTCGGCCGCCCGCGCGGCGACCGCCGTCACCGGCTGCAGAGTGCCCACCTCGTTGTTGGCCCACATCACCGAGACCAGCGCAGTTCCGGCGCCGACGACCGCCTCGACGTCGGCCTCGCGGATCCGGCCGGTGGCGTCGACCGGCAGCCAGTGCACCGTCGCCCCTGCGGCCTGGCCCAGCCAGGCGACGGAGTCGAACACGGCATGGTGCTCGACCGCCGAGGCGACCAGCTCCGTGCGTCCCCGCGCCGCCTGGGCCCAGTAACCGCCCTTGACGGCGAGGTTGTCCGACTCGGTGCCGCCGGAGGTGAAGATGAGCTCGCTCGGGTGAGCCCCGAGGTTGCCGGCGATCGACTCGCGCGCCTCCTCGACCACCTTGCGGGCGGCTCGCCCGGACCCGTGCAACGAAGACGCGTTGCCCGGGCGGCCCAGCTCGCGGGTCATCGCCTCGACCGCCTCCGGCACCATCGGTGTGGTCGCCGCGTGGTCGAGATAGATCCGGGCCATGGGCTAAGTGTCTCCTACCCCCGCTGCTTGATCGCCTCGACGACGGCCGGCAGCACCTTGTGCAGGTCGCCGACCACCCCGAGGTCGGCCAGGGCGAAGATCGGCGCCTCCGCGTCCTTGTTCACCGCGACGACGGCCTTGGAGGTCTGCATGCCGGCCCGGTGCTGGATCGCGCCGGAGATCCCGGCGGCCACGTAGAGCTGCGGGGAGACGGTCTTGCCGGTCTGCCCGACCTGGTACGCGTGCGGGTACCAGCCGGAGTCGACCGCGGCCCGGGAGGCTCCGACCGCCCCGTGCAGCACGTCGGCGAGCGCCTCGACCTCGCTGAAGTCACCGCCGGTGCCGCGACCGCCGGAGACCACCACCGCCGCCTCGGTCAGCTGGGGCCGGCCGGTGGCCGGCTTCGGCTCGCGGGCGGTGATCCGGGCGGTCCTGGCCGCATCCGAGATGGTCACCGGGACGCTCTCGACCGCCGGGCTGGCCGGCGCCGGCTGGGGGGCGACGGAGTTCGGCTTCACCGTGACCACCGGCGCACCCTGGCTCACGGAGGCGGTCACCCGGTAGCTGCCGGCGAACACCGACTGGGTCGTGGTGCCGTCCGCGGCGACGTCGGTGGCATCGGTGATCAGACCGCAGCCGAGCTTGATCGCCAGCCGGCCGGCGATCTCCTTGCCCTCCGCGGTCGAGGTGAGCAGAACGGCCGCCGGGCCCACCGACCCGGCGACCTGGGCCAGCGCCTCTGCCTTGGGAGCGACCAGGTAGTCGTCCAGCGCCGGGTCGGTGACCGACAACACCCTGGTCGCGCCGAACTCCGCCACCTTGGCCGCCACCGCCTCGGCGCCCTCGCCCAGCACCACGACCACCGGGTCGCCGAGTCGACGGGCCAGGGTGACCAGCTCACACGTGGGCTTGGTCACCGCCCCGTCGACCAGCTCGGCGACGACCAGCACCTCAGCCATGCGAATCCAACCTCTCGTCTCGTGCTGTCGGAAAACTCAGATGTACTTGCCCGCGGCCAGGAACTCGACCAGCGCAGTGGATCCCGTCCCGTCCTCGTCGGTGACCACCTGGCCGGCCTCCTTGGGCGGCCGCGGGTCGGCCGAGATCACCCGGCTCCAGGCCGCGTCCAGCCCGACCGAGCCGGGATCCACGCCCAGGTCGGCCAGCGTCCAGACCTCGACCGGCTTCTTCTTGGCCGCCAGGATGCCCTTCATCGACGGGTACCGCGCCTCACCGGACTGGTCGGTCACGCTCACCACGGCCGGCAGCGGCGCCTCGACCGTCAGACTGGCGGTGTCACCGTCGCGCCGGATCGTCACGGTGCCGTCGGTGACGGTCAGCGCGTGCGCCAGCGTGGCGGCCGGCCAGCCCAGCCGCTCGGCGATCATGCTCGGCAGCACGCCCATGTTGCCGTCGGTCGAGGCCATGCCACACAGCACCAGGTCGGGTGCGGCCTTGCGGATGGCCGCGGCCAGCACCGTGCTGGTGCCCAGCGCGTCGGTGCCGTGCACCGCGCCGTCGTTGATGTGGATGCCCGCGCCGGCCCCCATCTGCAGTGACCGCTTGATGGCGTCGGCGGCGTCGTCCGTGCCGAGGGTCATAGCCACGACCTCGACGTCGTCACCCTCCTCGGCCAACCGGAGAGCCTGCTCGACGGCGTACTCGTCCAGCTCGGACAGCAGCCCGTCCGTGGCGGCCCGGTCCACGGTGCCGTCGGCGGCGAAGCCGCGCTCACCGGTGGCGTCGGGGACGTGCTTGACCAGGACGACGATCTTCATGTCACTCTCTCCGTCTCGGGAACATCGCTATATTACTCGCCAGTAACTTAGCTGCCGGTCAGACCGCCAGGATGCCAAACCGCTCGGTGCCAAAGGCGAGCCGGTAGAAGTCCTCGCCGACGGCCGCCCGGAACGCCTCCGTCTGGCTGGTCTGGGCGGCGAGCGCCGCGAGCTTCCGGGACAGCATGTCATCGCCGAGCCTCAGCTCGACGCTCAGCGGTCCGCTCCACGCCGTCGGGGGATCACCGACCAACGCACCGAGCTGGTTGAGCGGCGTCTGGAACTCCGCCAGCCACTCGGCGGTGTTGGCCACCACGTGCAGCGTGCCGATCCCGGTCTCGCGGACCGCGGCCACGCACCAGTGGTGCACGGCGATGTGGTCAGGGTGACCGGTCTGCCCGTCGGCCGCGAAGGTCACCACGGTGTCCGGGCGCACCTCGCGGAGAACCGCCGCCACCGCCTCGGCCCCCTCGTCGAGCGGAATCGCCGCACAGCCGCCGTCGCGAAACCCCAGCCAGCGGTGCTCCTTCACACCGAGGATCTCCAGACAGGCGGCCAGCTCGGCCTCGCGGATCTCGGCCATCCGCTCGGGCGGCCAGCGAACGGGGTCGGTCACCCCCAGCTCGCCTCGGGTGGCCGTGACGCAGACGACCCGCAGGCCGGCGTCGGCGGCGGTCGCCATCAGTCCGCCGCACAGGTACGCCTCGTCGTCGGGATGGGCCCAGACGGACACGATCGTGCCCAGCTCAGCGAGATCTGCCTGCGCCACGGCTAGCCAGTGTGTCAGCCGGCGACGCACCTGTCTGCCGATCAGATGAGCGGGGACAAGCGCCGGACGAGCGGCAATGACGGACACTGTATCGATTTACCGGCACAATGGACTCTCCATCGAGCCGGAGGCACGCCCCGCCACTGCTGAAGGGAAAGCGATGCGCAGGACATGACGGCCAGCCGGGCCCTCCCGGTGCCCGCCGATACGTCGTTGCTCGGCGCCCACGTGCGGGACGGCGGCACGACGTTCGGCCTCTGGGCGCCGCGGGCGACCCGGGTCGAGCTGGCGCTGGTCGCCGAGGACCGGTCGCAGACCAACCACGAGATGCAGCTTGCCGCCGACGGCGTCTGGACCGTGCACGTCCCCGGCGTCGGCCCCGAGCAGCGGTACGGATACCGGGTGCACGGGGAGTGGAACCCAGCGGCCGGCGCCCGCTTCAACCCGGCCAAGCTCCTGCTCGACCCGTACGCCCGGGCCATCACCGGCGGCGTCGACTACTCCGGTCCGATCCTGGATCACCCGCCCGGCTCCGACTACGTCCTCGACCCCACCGACAGCTCGGCCGCGGTGCCACTGAGCGTGGTCGTCCCCGACTCGCCGCCGCCGACGCCGGTGTCCCAGCCCCGGCCGCTGTCGGAGAGCGTTCTCTACGAGCTCCACGTCAAGGGCTTCACCCGGCTCCATCCCCTGGTCCCGGAGCACCTGCGGGGGACGTACGCCGGGCTGGCCTACCCGGCGGTGATCGAGCACCTGCTGGACCTCGGGGTGACGGCGGTCGAGCTGCTGCCGGTGCACCATCACGTGTCCGAGCCGTTCGTGGTCGGCCGAGGCCTGTCCAACTACTGGGGGTACAACACCCTGGGCTTCTTCGCGCCACACTCCGCGTACGGGTCGGTCGGCACCCTGGGTCAGCAGGTCCGCGAGTTCAAGGGGATGGTCTCCGCGCTGCACGAAGCCGGCATCGAGGTCATCCTCGACGTGGTCTACAACCACACCGGTGAGGGCGGCCACGAGGGACCGACGCTGTCCTTCCGCGGTCTGGACCACCTGGGCTACTACCGGCTGACCGACGACCGGCACAACGACTACGACGTGACCGGCTGCGGGAACTCCGTGGACACCTCCGAGCCGGGCGTGCTGCGGCTGGTGCTGGACTCGCTGCGCTACTGGGTGACCGAGATGGGCGTCGACGGGTTCCGCTTCGACCTGGTCAGCACCCTGCTCCGGGACGAGCGGCACCACGTCGACCAGAACCACCCGTTCAAGCGGGCGATGCGGTCCGACCCGGTGCTCAGCGGGGTGAAGCTGATCGCCGAGCCGTGGGACCTCGGGCCCTACGGCTACCAGGTCGGCGCGTTCGGACCCGGCTGGAGCGAGTGGAACGACCGCTTCCGGAACTTCGTCCGGGACTTCTGGCGGGGCAACACCCATGGGGTCGCCGAGCTGGCCCTGCGGCTGACGGGCTCACCGGACATCTACGACCGCAACGGGCGCGCCACCACGGCCAGCATCAACTTCGTCACCGCGCACGACGGCTTCACCCTCCGCGACCTGGTCACCTACGACGTAAAGCACAACGGGGCGAACGGCGAGGGCAACCGGGACGGCACCGACGACAACCGCTCCTGGAACTGCGGGGTCGAGGGCGAGACCGAGGACTGGCACGTGATCGCGCTCCGGCACCGGCAGGCGCAGAACCTGATGGCCACCCAGCTGCTCGCCACCGGAGTGCCGATGGTCACCGCCGGAGACGAGCTGGGACGCACCCAGCTGGGCAACAACAACGCCTACTGCCAGGACTCCCCCATCTCCTGGGTGCACTGGGACACCCTGGGCACCTGGTCGGACCTGCACGAGACCACCCGGCGGCTGCTCTCGCTGCGGGCGGAGCATCCGGTGCTGCGCCGGCCGGTGTTCCGCCACGGGGAGTTCCTGCTCGACGCGACCGGCAAGCCCACCGGACGGCGCAACATCGCCTGGTTCGGCGGTCGCCGGACCGAGATGTCGCGCGAGGAATGGGACGATGGCGCCCGCAGGACGCTGGGCATGTACCTGGCCTGGGACGACCCGGAGCGGACCTCCGACGAGGCGTTCCTGATCTGGTTCCACGGCGGGGCCGAGCCGATCGAGGTCGAGCTCCCCGACGGCCCCTGGGCGAGCACCTACACCGTGGTCGTCCACACCGGACGGGACGGCGAGCTGCCGAGCGAGAAGATCGAGGCGGGCAGCTCACTCTGGCTGCCCGGACGTACGGTGGTCGTCCTGCAGGTGGACTGAGCTCATGCTTGTGCGGGGATTCACGGGGGTCCTCCCCCTTCCTCATCCGGGGTACCCGTGAACCGCCGGACCCGGCTGCTGGTCGAGGCACTTCGGCGCCTGCCGCGGCCCGCGCAGCCGTCGGCCCGCTACCTGGCCCAGGTCCGCCGCGAGCTGCCGCGTGGGCTGGCCCGGCTGTTGCTCGGTCCGGTCGGCGCCGAGGTCGCGCTGCGCGACATCACCGTGCCGAGCACCGACACGCTCCTGCCGGCCCGGGTCTACCGGCCCCGGTCCGCCACTGACGAGGCACTCCCCCTGGTGGTGAACCTCCACGGCGGCGGCTTCGTGCTCGGCAACCTGACCGCCGCCGACTGGCTGTGCGGCCAGCTCGCCGCGCGGGCGCAGGTGACGGTGGTCTCGGTCGGCTACCGGCTCGCTCCGGAGTACCCGGCGCCGACGCCGTTCCTCGACGCCTGGACCGCGACCCGCTGGGTGATCGAGAACGCCGGCCTGGTGGGCGGCGACCCGAACCGGGTCACCGTGCTGGGCGAGAGCGCCGGGGCCAACCTGGCCGCCCTGATCGCCCTGGCCAGCCGGGACGAGCACCGGTCCGACCCGACGTGGCCCCGGCTGGTCGGGCAGATCCTGGCCTACCCGGCCGTCGACCTCACCCTGTCCTCGCCGTCGGTCGACGATGACCCCGACGCCCCGATGCTCCGGCGCCGGACGCTGGACTGGTACGGCCGGCTCTACCTACCGCAGGGGCTGGCGACCAGCATCGCCGCCGACGACCCCCGGGTCAGCCCGATCTTCGCCGCCGACCACACCGACCTGCCGCCGGCCCTGGTCCTGGTGGCCGGCCAGGATCCGCTGCGCGACGACGCGACCCGCTACGCCGCCGTGCTGGAGGCGTCCGGGGTGCCGGTCACCACCCGGGTGTTCCCGGACGCCATCCACGGGTTCTTGTCGATCCCGCACTTCCAGCCCGACGCGCACCCGGCGGTGCAGGCCATCGTGACTCACGTCCGCGCGATGAGCGCCTGACCTTGATTCCTGGCCGGTGACGAGCGCAGCCTGCGTTCCGAGGGCGGACCGCGGAGCGTGGACGGGCCTGGCGGGAGCCCGAGCCTGCGAGGGCGGATGGTTGCGACGCGGTCCGCCCTCGGAACACTGGCTGCGCAAGGAGTGGTTAGCCCTTGATGCCGCTGCTCGCCACGCCCTCGATCACGTACCGCTGCACGAAGATGTAGAGCAGCAGCACCGGTACCGAGGCGATGACCGCGCCGGCCATGATCACCGGGTAGTCGATCGTGTACGCGCCCTGCAGCTTGCTCAGGCCGACCGGCAGGGTGAGCCGTTCGGGCGAGAAGAGCACGTAGATCGGGAAGACGAAGTCGTTCCAGTTGGCCAGGAACGACAGCACCGCCAGGGTCACGATCGCCGCGCGGGAGTTGGGCAGCACGATGGACCGGAAGGTCCGCCATGGCCCGGCGCCGTCGATCCGGGCGCTCTCCTCCAGCGCGACCGGGAACGTGCTGAAGAACTGCCGCATGAAGAACACCCCGAATGCGCCCGCGGCGCCGGGGACGACGATCGACCAGATGGTGTCCAGCCAGCCGAACCGGTTGAGGATCTCGAAGTTCGGCATCATGAACACGAAGGCGGGCACGAACAACGTGGCGATGATCAGCCCGAAGATCAGCTTCTTGAGCGGGAACTCCATCCGCGCCAGCGCGTAGCCCGCCATCGAGCAGACCACCACGACCAGGAGCGAGTGCAGCGTGGCCGCCAGTACCGAGTTGGCCAACCACAACAGCACCGGCGAGGTCTCGTCGGCGAAGAACAGGGTCCGGAACGCCTGCAACGTCGGTTCGCCGGGGAAGAGCGTGGGCGGCACCGAGCGCGCCTCGACGTTGGTCTTGAACGCCGTCAGCATCATGTACGCCAGTGGCGCGATGAAGATCAGCGCGAGGCCCACCATCACCACCCAGAACAGCGGGTTGCGCCGCTTCAGGCGCCGGCGTCGGGTCGCCGGCTGTCGGCTGCCGGTCAGCGCCGCCGCGGCGGTGCCACCGGGGGCAGGGGTCTGCAGAGCGGTCATTTCGCCTCCTTCTCCCGTAGCAGCCAGAAGTTGAATATGGCGATGATCCCGAGGAAGAGCGCCAGCACGTAGCTCATGGCGGCGGCCTCACCCATGCGGTACTGGGCGAGCCCGCGGTCGGTGATCTCGATGATGGCGGTGCGCGTCGCGTTGCCCGGGACGTCGCCCGAGGTGATCAGGTAGCTCTGCCCGAACATGTTGGCGCTGGCCAGGATCGTGGTGGTGATCACGAAGATCATCACCGGCCGCAGCCCGGGCACGGTGACGTTGCGGAACTGCTGCCAGACCGAGGCGCCGTCGATCTCGGCGGCCTCGTACTGCTCAGCGGGGATCTC
>DASQVF010000091.1:0-5561 GCA_035640915.1 Propionibacteriaceae bacterium | reverse complement strand
CCGTCCATGTCTCCGTGGCGTGTCCGCGGCGACCGTCGCACTCGCTCGACTGCCCCAGAAGCATGCGACCGATGGCTTGGTGGCCCGCTCTCGCGTTATCGGAGGCCCAGCCGCCAGATCTCGACCGGGGCGTCGGCGGTCACTCGCCAGCGGCTCGACTCGGTCGGGTAGGCCCGGGCCGTCGTCGACCGGTCGGCCGTGAAGGCCTCGACCATGCTGCCGTCCACCTGGATGCGGGCCGGCTCGTCCGCCGAGCCCGGCATCGCCACCACCGGCTCCGCGCTGGAGTCGTCCACCAGCTCCAGGGTGACCGGACCGCGGGCCACCACCTCGAACGACGAGACCGTCAGCTCGCCACCGTCAGTGAGGTCCAGCCGCTCCCGGCGCAGCCCGACCAGCTCCGCCGCCGGCCGGTTGCCCAGTCGCTCGCCGCGGACGACGAGCTCCCGTGGGAAGGTCAGCGACCCCGCCCATCCCGCCTGCGCGACCTGGCCGAAGTCCCGGCCGAGCTCCCAGGACCAGCCCCAGAGCAGCGTGCGGCCGCGATCGGGCAGCAGCTGCGGCGCGTAGAACGCCGGACCGTCGTCGAGCTGACCGCCGGCGGTCGGCCGGAAACGCGGCCCGTCGCCCGCGCTGTCCAGGTCCCCGAGCAGGTAGCGCACCCCGTCCAGCTGGTGGCTGCCGTCCACCCAGCGCCAGACCGACAGCAGCACCACCCAGCGACCGTCGACGTAGGCCACGTTCGGGCACTCCCAGATGTCGGCCGGTGCCACTTCGGCCGCGACGGCGTCGTCCGCCGTCAGTAGCGGACCGAGCGGGACCCAGTGCTCGATGTCGTCGCAGCTCCACAGCAGCAGCGCGGGAGGGCCGCCCCGGCGGCCCGCCCCCTGCACCGCGTAGCGCCGGCCCTGGAACTCGAAGAGGAACGGGTCGCGGACCTCCTCGACGGCTGGGCCGGCCGGTGCCGGGACCACGGGCTCGTCGGCCTGGACCCACGACTCCAGCGTCCGGTCGCTGCGGGCGATGCCCACCGTCGCGTTCCAGGCGTGGTCGGGGTTGGCGGTGTAGACCGCCGTCGGCACGCCGTCGTCGTCGACGATGCAGCCGCTCCAGCAGCCCGCCGCGTCCATGCCGCCCGGGCGCGGCGCCAGGGCGACCGGCTGTTCGGTCCACTGCAGCAGGTCGGTAGAGCGGACGTGACCCCAGTGCACGTTGCCGTGCACCGGCGCGTGCGGGTTGTACTGGAAGAAGACGTGGTACGTGCCGTCGATCCGGCACAGCCCGTTCGGGTCGTTGAGCCAGCCCCGGGCCGGACGGATGTGCAGCGCCGGGAAGGCGGGATCGCCCATGTCCGGTCACGCTACCTGGGCGGGACTGGCCGAAAACGCCTCCAGCCATCCGTCGCACTAGAGTGAAGGCCCGTGGCGGAATCCCTGCAGGTCCTGGTGATCGGCTCGGGCGGTCGTGAGCACGCCCTGGTGCTGGCCCTGGCTCGCGACCCGCAGGTGCAGGCCTTGTACGCCGCCCCCGGCAACCCCGGAACCGCCCTGCTGGCCGGCAACCACCCGGTCGACCCGACCGATCCGGCGGCCGTCACCGCCCTCGCTACCGACCTCGGCGCCAACCTCGTCGTCATCGGTCCGGAGGCACCGCTGGTGGCCGGGGTTGCCGACGCGGTCACCGCCGCAGGGATCGCCTGCTTCGGCCCACCGGCCGCCGCCGCCCGGATCGAGGGCAGCAAGGCGTTCGCCAAGGAGGTGATGGCGGCGGCGGGCGTGCCGACCGCCCGGTCCCGGGTGGCGGAGACCGCTGAGCAGGCGGCCGCCGCGCTGGAGGAGTTCGGCCCTCCGTACGTAGTCAAGAACGACGGTCTGGCTGCCGGCAAGGGTGTTCTGGTCACCGAGGACCGCGATGCCGCCCTGGCCCATGCCGCGGTCTGCGATCGGGTGGTGATCGAGAAGTTCCTGGACGGGCCCGAGGTCAGCCTGTTCGCCATCACCGACGGCCGGACGGTGCGGCCGCTGCAGCCGGCGCAGGACTTCAAGCGGGTCGGCGACGGCGACGCCGGACCGAACACCGGCGGCATGGGCGCGTACACCCCGCTGCCCTGGGCGCCCCCCGACCTGGTGGCCGAGGTGACCGCCACCGTGCTGCAGCCCACGGTCGACGAGCTGGCTCGGCGCGGCACCCCGTTCGTCGGCCTGCTGTACGCCGGGCTGGCGCTGACCGGCCACGGCGTTCGGGTGGTGGAGTTCAACGCCCGCTTCGGCGACCCGGAGACCCAACCGCTGCTGGCCCGGCTGATCACCCCGCTGGGCGGGGTGCTGTACGCCGCGGCCACCGGAAGCCTGGCCGACCAGCCGGAGCTGGAGTGGTCGGACGACGCGGCCGTCGGCGTGGTGCTGGCGGCGGAGAACTACCCGGGAACGCCGGTCACCGGCGGCGTGGTGGAGGGTGTCGAGGCGGCGATCGCGACCGGCGCCGTGGTCGTCCACGCCGGCACCGCGCTCGACCCGGAGGGGCGGCTGGTCAGCAGCGGCGGCCGGGTGCTCTGCGTGGTCGGGCTCGGTGCCGATCTCGAGCTGGCCCGGGAGCAGGCGTACGCCGGGATCGCCCGGATCGCGCTGCCGGGCTCATTCTTCCGCACCGATATTGGCTCCCAGGTCCCGGTAGGAGCGCGGCCATGATCGGCAACGTGCTGGCCAACCGCTACGCCTCACCGGCGATGCGGGACATCTGGGCGAGCGAGAGCAAGATCATCAGCGAACGGCGGCTGTGGCTGGCGGTGCTGACCGCCCAGAACGAGCTCGGCGTCGACCTGGGGGGCGACGATCCGGCCGCGGTGCTGGCCGCATACCAGGCAGTCCTCGACCACGTCGATCTGGCCAGCATCGCCGCCCGCGAGCGGGTCACCCGGCACGACGTCAAGGCACGGATCGAGGAGTTCAATGCCCTCGCCGGCTACGAGCACGTGCACAAGGGGATGACGTCGCGGGATCTGACCGAGAACGTCGAGCAGCTGCAGATCGTCTCCGCCCTCGGCCTGGTCCGGACGCGCATCGTCACGGTGCTGGCCCGGCTCGGTGAGCTGGCCGCCCGCTACGCCGACCAGCCGATCACCGCCCGGACGCACAACGTGGCTGCGCAGGTCACCACCCTGGGCAAGCGGTTCGCCACGGTGGCCGAGGAGCTGCTGACCGCGTACGAGCGCGTGGACGGGCTGCTCGAGCGCTACCCGCTGCGCGGCATCAAGGGCCCGGTGGGAACCGGGCAGGACATGCTTGACCTCCTCGGCGGAGACGAGGCCAAGCTCGCGGCCCTGGAGCAGCGGGTGGCCGACCATCTCGGGTTCACCCGCGTGCTGTTCAGCACCGGGCAGGTCTACCCACGCTCCCTGGACTACGACGCGATCACCACGTTGGCCCAGGTCGCGGCCGCACCTTCGAACCTAGCCACCACCATCCGGCTGATGGCCGGGCACGAGCTGGTTACCGAGGGGTTCCGGCCCGGGCAGGTCGGCTCCAGCGCGATGCCGCACAAGATGAACACCCGGTCCTGCGAGCGGGTGAACGGGCTGGCGGTAATCCTCCGGGGGCACGTCTCGATGGTCGGTGAGCTGGCCGGAGACCAGTGGAACGAGGGCGACGTCTCCGACTCGGTGGTCCGCCGAGTCGCGTTGCCGGACGCGTTCTTCGCCCTGGACGGGCTGTTCGAGACCTTCCTGTCCGTGCTGGCCGACTTCGGCGCCTTCCCGGCCGTGATCGAGGTCGAGCTGCGTCGCTACCTGCCGTTCCTGGTCACCACCAAGGTCCTGGTGGCCGCGGTGCGGCACGGCGTCGGGCGGGAGGAGGCCCACGAGGTGATCAAGGAGCACGCGGTCGCGGTGGCCCTCGCCATGCGGGAGCGTGGCGCCGACAACGATCTGCTCGACCGGCTGGCCAGTGACCCCCGGCTGGGGGTCGACCGGGCCGCCCTGGACGCCGCGGTCGCCCAACCGCTGGAGCTGACCGGTACCGCGAGCGCGCAGGTTGGTGCGGTGGTCTCCCGGATCGAGAAACTGGTTGCAGCGCACCCGGACGCAGCGGCGTACACTCCCGGATTGGTCATGTAAAACCTCGTGGGGCAAGAGAAACCGACAGCCCCTCGGGTCGGGGACCGAGGGGCTGTCTTGGGGGAGAGGTGCTCTTGTGTGGGGGGTTACACCAGCGACGACTCATTCGGCATCAGCACCCAGGCGGCCAGGTAGATCAGAATCTGCGGCCCGGGGAGTAGCAGGCTGGCGACGAAGAGGATCCGGACGATAGTGGGATCGATGCCGAAGCGGCGTGCGATGCCTGAACACACGCCTGCGATCACCCGGTCGTCGCGAGGGCGGGACAGGGACATGGAAGAGAGTTCCTCTCGTAAACGGTTCTTGGTGCGGATAAGTCAACTGTGCGCCACCGACGACCGAGATGGAACCACTTTGCTGGACCGATCCGGGTGCGCTCAGGGTCCAAGGCGCCACATCCCTGACCTGAAGCTCGCCAGTCCAGAAAGGGTGAGCCGGTGACACGGCCGCGGCGGGCGTCCGAGATCGATCCTGGCAACGCCGAGCCGGCGGTCGCGTACGTGCCGCGCCGGTCCAGCGGCTTCGTACCTGCTCCCGATCCGCAGCCGGCGGAGCCGGCCGCGCCGTCCCGCCCAGAGCCGGTGGAACCAGTCGGGCCCGAGTCGGTGGGATCGTTAGCGCCGGAGTCGGGGCCGCCGGAGGCCCAGGGGCCGCTGTCCCGGCCGCGCCGGGCCCTGCCGGCTCTACCGGAGCCGGAGGAGCTCGACGAGTCCGCACTGGACACCGAGGAGCAGGCCGCGGTGCCGTCGATCGGGGGGCGTACGCCGGCCGCTCCGACGCCGCCGGCCGCTCCGGTGTCGCCGTCGAGGCTCGACGAGCCGGTGCCGTCGCGTCGGCGACCGGCCCGGGCGTTGGTCACGGCTGAGCCGGACGACGGGGACGACATCGTGGAGGAGCCGGCCACGGTCCCAGTCCCGCGGCGGTCACGGGCCTGGGTCGATCCGGACGCGCCGGTGGCCGAACCGACGACTGCCCCGGAGCGGCCGCCGCGTCGCTCGGCCCCACTGCCGCCGCCCGTCGCGACTCCACCTCGGTCGGCGACTCCGCCGGCTGCGGCGACTCCTCCGCGCGCTGCCAGCCCGCCGCCGGGGTCGTCTCCGCCCTCGCCGCAGGCCGCGATGCCTGCCACGGCGTCGACGATTCGGACCGGATCGACCGCCCTGCCGCGACCACCGGCTCCGGTGCGGCCGTACTCACCGATTCCCGTCACGTCGCCGCCGCGGGCGACAACTCCGCCGGTTGCGGCGACTCCTCCGCCTTCCGCGAGCCGGCCGCGGACTGCGGCGACTCCGCCGCGCGCTGCCAGCCCGCCGCCGGCGTCGTCCCCGCCCTCGCCGCAGGCGGCGATGCCTCCCACGGCGTCGACGATTCGGACCGGATCGACCGCCCTGCCGCGACCACCGGCTCCGGTGCGGCCGTACTCACCGATTCCCGTCACGTCGCCGCCGCG
>DASQVF010000090.1:0-7747 GCA_035640915.1 Propionibacteriaceae bacterium | reverse complement strand
TCATCAGTGCCGAGGTGGTCAAGGAGTCCGTGCTTCCCACCCTGGTCCCGCGGGAGAAGCTGGCCAAGCGCGAGCGTCGCGACAAGTCGGCCTGATCCGGCTGGCTTTCCTGCCGCCCTTCGCGAACCGTCGACACGACTGGTTTCGCCGTTCAGTGCCGGGCGTCGACGGGAGACCGGCAGTACCGTGAGCCGTCGATTGGGCTGAGCGTCCAGCCGGCGCGACTACACGGACTCCAAGGCGGGCACCTGTTGTCGTCCCTTGCCGGGATGAGGCCCTTCTCGGAGACAACCGACGGGGGAGAGTCACCGTGACGGAGCTGTACGCAGCCGCGATGATCGCGGTCATCATCCTCGGCTATCTGGTGTCTATTTGGCGCAATCCGTGGGTGACGTGCTCGAGGTGCAAGAACAAGCCGAAGAGCAAGGGCTGGATCTTTGGCTACGCCCACCACTTCTGCCCCAAGTGCAAAGGGACCGGGCAGCAGCTTCGGTTCGGTCGCAAGGCCCTCTTCGGACCGCCCAAATGATGCTGCAGCACCCGGGCGGCCATTATGACGGCCCTGTATCCCCCGCAGCTCGCTGAGCATCGCGGTCGGGGCCTACCCTTCCTGCTGGCGCAACCACCAAAGGAGAACGATGACGACCGATGCCGGGTCCGGCCAGTCCATCCCTGAGCTGGTGACCGTGGAGCCGACGACCGCCGCCGTGGTACGCGGGACGGTCGCGGCCGAGGAGATCACCGACTTCTTCGACCGGTCCTTCTCGGTGCTCGGCGAGGCGATCGCCGCCCAGGGAGTGTCGGCCACCGGTCCAGCGTTCGGGCTCTACCGCGGCATACCGGACGACACGATCGATGTGGCGGTCGGCTTCCCCACCGACCGCCCGATCGAGCCGGACGGCGCCGCCGAGGCCGGGGAGCTTCCCGGCGGTCGGGTCGCCCGCGTCGTGTACGCCGGCGGGTTCGACGGCCTCGGCGAGGCCTGGCAGCGGCTCGGCGCCTGGATCGCCGATCAGGGCCTCACCCCGAGTGAGACCTATTGGGAGGTGTACGTCACCGAGCCCAACCCGGAGATGGATCCGGCCGACCTGCGGACCGAGCTCAACTGGCCCGTCTCCTAACCCATCCCACCCCGTCCCGCAGAACCGGTGACAGATTGCCGCTGTCCGGCGCCGGGCCTGCAGGTGGTGACGGGTTCTCCGGAGGAGTGATGGCGGGAGAAGGGCGCGGTGAGCAGGAGGCCGAGGCTCAGGAGGTAGGAGCCAGGGTCACGTCGACCGTTGTCGGACCCTCGGCCTCGGTCCAGGTGATCTCGCCGGTGATCCGGCCCACGGCTCGCAGGTCGGTCTCGACGGCCCGCAGGTGGGCCAGCGCAGCCGGCGCCCCGGAGAAGCGAGCCGCGGCCACCTCGGTCCGCATGGACACCTTGGCCTGGGACTTGGCCCCGCGGATCGCTCCCAGCACCGCCGACACCTCGGTCAGCACGGCCGGGTCGCCGTTGCCGGCCACCTCGCTCCCGGCCGGCCAGGCGGCCCGGTGGATCGATCCCTCCTTCCACCAGGACCAGACCTCCTCGGTGACGAAGGGCATGATCGGCGCGAGCAGCCGCAGCACCACGTCCAGGGTCAGACCCAGCGTGGCCCGGGCCGACAGACTGGCCGGACCCGCCTCGGCGTACGCCCGCTCCTTGACCAGCTCCAGGTAGTCGTCGCAGAACTGCCAGAAGAACTGCTCCGTCACCTCCAGGGCACCGGTGTAGTCGTACGCCGCGAACGCCGCCGTGGCCTGCTCGACGACCATGTGCAGGTGGGCCAGCAACGAGCGGTCCACCGGCTCGAGGATCGCGGTCCAGTCAGACACCGCGCCGGTGCCGAGGGCGAACTTGCTGGCGTTCAGCACCTTGAGGGCGAGCCGGCGGCCCACCTTCATCTCGGCCTCGTCGAACGGCGAGTCCAGGCCGGGCCGGGCCTTGGCCGCCCGCCAGCGCACCGCATCCGAACCGTAGCGCTCCAGCACGTCGGTGGGCACCACCGTGTTGCCCTTGGACTTGCTCATCTTCTTGCGGTCCGGGTCCATCACGAACCCGCTGATCATCGAGCGGTACCAGGGCAGTGAGTGGTTCTCGTAGTGCGCCCGCACCACCCTGGAGAAGAGCCAGGTGCGGATGATCTCGTGCGCGTGGGTGTTCAGGTCCATCGGGAAGGTGAGCTCGAACAGGTCCGGGTCACGCTCCCAGCCGCAGACGATCTGTGGGCTGAGGGACGAGGTCGCCCAGGTGTCCATCACGTCGGGATCGGCCATGAAGCCACCCGGCTGGTCCCGATGGTCCTCGGTGTATCCGGGCGGCACCTCGCTGCTCGGGTCCACGGGCAGGCTGGCCTCGCTGGCCAGGATCGGATGGGCGTAGTCCGGCTGACCCTCGGCGTCGAGCGCGTACCAGACCGGGAACGGCACGCCGAAGAAACGCTGCCGCGAAATCAGCCAGTCCCCGTTGAGCCCACCCACCCAGTTGTCGTAGCGGTACTTCATGTGCGACGGCACCCAGGCCAGCTCCTCCCCGCGCTTCAGGAAGGTGGCCTTGAGGTCGGCGTCCCGGCCGCCGTTGCGGATGTACCACTGCCGGGTGGACACGATCTCGAGCGGCTTCTCGCCGCGCTCGTAGAAGTTCGCCTTGCGCGAGGTGGGCACCGGCTCGCCGTCCAGGTCGCCGGAGGCGCGCAGCGCGTCGACCACGGCCTGGCGGGCCGAGAAGGTGGTCAGTCCGGCGATCGCCGACCAGGCGTCGGCGTCGGAGATCCACTCCGGCCGGTCGCGCAGCACCCGGCCGTCCCGACCGATGATCACCCGGGCCGGCAGCTGCAGCTCGCGCCACCAGGTCACGTCGGTCAGGTCGCCGAAGGTGCAGCACATGGCGATGCCCGCGCCCTTGTCCGGCTCGGCCGCCTCGTGGGCCAGCACCGGCAGCTCCACCCCATAGAGCGGGGACCGCACGGTGTGGCCGAACAGCGGCTGGTAGCGCTTGTCGTCGGGGTGGGCGATCAGGGCCACGCAGGCCGCGATCAGCTCCGGCCGGGTGGTCTCGATGTACACCGGACCTTCGCCGTCGGTGCGGGCGAAGGCCACCCGGTGGAAGGCGCCGGGGTAGTCCCGCGCCTCCAGCTCGGCCTGGGCGACGGCGGTCTGGAAGGTCACGTCCCACAGCGTCGGGGCCTCGGCCAGGTACGCCTCGTCGCGCTGCACGTTGCGCAGGAATCCCCGCTGGGCCACGGCGATCGAGTCGTCGGAGATGGTGGTGTAGAGCGTCGACCAGTCGACGCTCAGGCCCACCCGCCGCCACAGGTCCTCGAAGGCGCGCTCGTCCACGTGGGTCAGCTCGTGGCACAGCGCCACGAAGTTGCGGCGGCTGATCCGCAGCGGGTTCTTCGGGTCCGGCTTGGCCGGCGGGGTGAAGTCCTCGTCGTACGGCACGCTGGGGTCGCAGCGCACGCCGTAGTAGTTCTGCACGCGGCGCTCGGTCGGCAGGCCGTTGTCGTCCCAGCCGATCGGGTAGAACACGTGCTTGCCGGTCATCCGCTGGTACCGGGCGACCAGGTCGGTGTGGGTGTAGGAGAACACGTGCCCCACGTGCAGCGAGCCCGACACCGTGGGCGGTGGGGTGTCGATGCTGAACACCTCCGCGCGGCTGCCCGGCCGGACGAACGCGTACGTGCCCTGCTCGCGCCACCGAGCGATCCACTTGTCCTCGAGGCCCTCGAGCGCCGGCTTCTCCGGTACCCGCGGAGCACCCGGGTCAGCAGGTGCGTCGGGCAGCAGATCAGCGGAGGTGGTCACGGCTGGCCAGTCTAGATAACGCCACCGCGACTCGTAGCGGGGTTTCGCCGGCCACCTCCCGGTCGCCGGTCACCTCCCGCGGGAACTCACGTACACGTGACTTCCTGCGGCGATACCCAGGTTGCAACTCGCGTATCGCCGCTGCAACCCACGTGCACGTGAGTTCCTGCGCCGGAGGCCGCGGCAGCCGGAGGCCGCGGCAGTTGGGAGTCGGGAGTCGGGAGTGGGGGAGTGGGAGGAGATGTGGCAGCCGGAGTCCGGAGAGGCCCCCCGCTCTAGACTGGCCGCGTCATGCTTGCCGAGCCCACCCATGCCGAGATCGTCGCGGCGCTGACCGCCCGCTGGCCCGAGCACCGGGTGGCTCCCAGCCTCGGCCGGATCCGCGCTCTCACCGAGCTGCTCGGCGACCCGCAACATGCGTATCCGGTGATCCACGTGGCCGGGACCAACGGCAAGGGGAGCACCGCGGCGATGATCGAGTCGCTGCTGCGCGCCGACGGACTGCGCACCGGCCGGTTCACCTCGCCGCACGTGGTCGGCGTGACCGAGCGGATCACCATCGACGGCACCCCGATC
The DNA here is from genome assembly GCA_035640915.1 of Propionibacteriaceae bacterium. Taxonomy (GTDB): domain Bacteria; phylum Actinomycetota; class Actinomycetes; order Propionibacteriales; family Propionibacteriaceae; genus Microlunatus. Next base: position 3,340 of record DASQVF010000090.1, on the reverse strand, counting down.
AGCGAGGAGCGCTTCGACGCGACCTGGCGTGAGATCGAGCCGTACGTCGCCCTGGTCGACGACCGCCGGATAGACGGCGTCGAGCTGACGTTCTTCGAGATCATCACCGCGATGGCGTACGCGGCGTTCGCCGATGCCCCGATCGACGTGGCCGTCGTGGAGGTCGGGCTGGGCGGCACCTGGGACGCGACCAACGTCGCCGACGCCGGGGTCGCGGTCATCACGCCGATCGACCTGGACCACACCCACCTGCTGGGCAGCACCGTGGCCGAGATCGCCCGGGAGAAGGCCGGCATCATCAAGCCCGGGGCGCACGCGATCCTCGCCGGGCAGTCGGTGGAGGCCGCTCAGGTCCTGCTGGAACGCTGCGCCGAGATGGGCGCGCTGCCGCAGCGGGAGGGGATCGACTTCGGGGTGATCGACCGGCAGCTGGCGGTCGGTGGCCAGGTGCTCCGGCTGAACGGAGCGGAGGGCCCGGTCGACGACATCTTCCTGCCCTTGCACGGCGCGCACCAGGCCGCCAACGCCGCGCAGGCCCTGGCCGCAGTCGAGGCGTTTCTCGGTCTCAAGGCGGTCAACGCCGATGTCGTCCGGGAGGGGTTCGCCGCCGTGCAGTTCCCCGGCCGGTTGGAGGTGGTCCGGCGATCGCCGACCGTGGTGCTGGACGCGGCGCACAACCCGCACGGCGCCAGCGCTGCGGCCGCCGCCGTCGCCGAGGCGTTCGGGTTCACGCCGCTGATCGGGGTGGTCGCCGTGATGGCCGACAAGGACGCCCGGGGACTGCTGGCCGTGTACGAAGAGGTGATGAACCAGGTCGTGGTCACCCAGGTGGCCTCCACCTCTCGCGGCCTGCCGGCTCCGGAGCTCGGCGAGCTGGCGGCCCAGATCTTCGGCCCGGAGCGGGTGCACGTGGCGCCGCGGTTGGACGACGCGATCGAGCTTGCCATCGGCCTGGCCGAGACCGACGGGGTCGGCGCTCCCGGGATCCTGGTCACCGGGTCGGTGGTCGCCGTGGGTGAGGCGCGGACGCTGCTGGTCACCGCCGACGACCCGACGGTCCGGCCGGCCACCGACGACCCGGACGATGACTGGGACGCCGACTACGCCGACGATGGCGACTACGCCGACGAGGCCGACGAGGCCGACGATGGCGCCGACGGCGAGCCGGACCGCGAGCGCTGGTCATGACTTTGACGCTGGGCAACCCGATGCGGGTTGTGCTGCTGTCCATCCTGCTGTTCGAGCTCGTTGTCTACGGCCTCGCGATCCCGGTGATGATCCTGGTTTCCGACGTCTCGCCGGTCTGGGCGGCGACCCTCGGGGGTGGGGCCGCCCTGCTGGCCCTGGTGGCCGCGGCGCTGATGCGGCGCCCGGCGGGCTACCTTGTCGGCTGGATCACCCAGCCGGTGGGCGTGGCACTCGGCTTCCTGACCACGTCGATGTTCTTCGTCGGGGCGATGTTCCTCGCGCTCTGGGTGATCAGCTTCATCCTCGGCAAGCGGCTGGACGGGCAGGCGGCCGCCGCGACCGGCTGACGTCGAGCCGTCCCTGATTTCGTGACGCGAGTCGCGCCCGTCGCGCGCGACACACCGGGGTGAGGTGAAACGCGCGTAAGGAAGTCAGGTGTGACGGCTCAGGCGTCGCGCTGGGCCTTGACCAGCAGCGCGGCAGCCGGCTCGGCGTTCATGCCCTCGGTCAGGTCAAAGGCAGTGCCGCGCTCGCCGTCGGCGGTCAACACCGGGTTGGCCAGCAGTTCGGGCAGGTCGGCGTCGGACAGGCCGGCGTCGCGCAGCTGCTCCGCGAACGTCCAGGCCGACAGATCCTGCACCTCGCCGAAGAACCGGTCCAGCTCACCGAGCCCTTCCAGCGGCCCGGCCGACATGTGCACCCCGTTGAAGTTGGAGTTGACCGTGGTCAGTCCGTACGCCGCCGGGTCGGCCTTCAGCCGGCCCCGGATCGAGCCCGGCGCGGCCTTGGCCGGATCGGTCGCCCCGATCAGCTCCGACCGCAGCACCTCCCAGTCCGTGGTGCTGCTGCCGTGCAGGAACGCACACGTCGCGTCCGCCGCGATGAAGAAGCCGAGCTGTCGCGGGTGGAAGCCGTTGAGGACGATCACCCGGTCGGCGTCCATCCGAAAGCTCGCGGCATAGGTGCCCGGGCCGAGGCGCTGGACGTCGGCGTTGGCGAACAGCATGGCCAGGGCGTACTCGCTCACCTCGGGGTAGCGGTCCAGGAACTGGTGTCCGCCGATCACCTCCGACTCCGCCAACGCATCGCCGTAGCCCTGCTGGAGTGCCTGCTCGGCCGCCTCGGTCAACGCCGGCCGGCCCTCCCGGGAGATCTGGTTGATCACCCCGTAGTGCTGCTGCATCGCCCCCGCCCGCTCCAGATCCGGCCCGGTCATGATCTTGACCCGGTGGATCCGTACGCCGTACTCGGCGAAGGCGCCGGCGAACAGGTCCCAGACGCCGGCCAGGTGCTCCTCGTCCAGCCGCCCCAGCTCGGGCTTGCTGAAGATGACGAACTCGTTCCCGGACGGGGCGTCGGTGTCGCCATCGCCGAACCGCTCCGCCACGACCGCCTGGACCGACGCTGCGCTCATGGCCTCAGCCTGCCGTGTCCGTCCGGGCGGCAGCAACCGAGGGTCGAACTAGGGTGACGTCGTGCCCAACGCCCCGGTGATCGTCGTCGGTGCCGGGCTGGCCGGGCTGGCCTGCGCCCAGCGGTTGACCGCGGCCGGGCTCGAGGTGACGGTGCTCGAGGCGTCCGACGCTGTCGGCGGACGGGTGCGAACCGATGTGATCGACGGGTTCCGCTGCGATCGGGGCTTCCAGCTGGTCAACCCGTCCTACCCGGCCCTGAAGCGCGTCGTCGACCTCGAGACCCTGGACCTCAAGTCCTTCACCGCCGGCGTGCGGGTGGCGCACGGCGACACCCGCAGCACCCTGGCCGACCCGCGGCGTGAGCCCACCCTGCTTCCGGCCACCATCACCGCGCCGCTGGGCACCCTGGGCGACAAGATCCGGTTCGCCCGCTGGGCCGGTCGCTCGCTGCTTCCCGTCAACCAGCTGCTTCGTCGCCCCGACACGCCACTGGCCGAGGACCTCGACCACGCGAACCTGGGTCGGCTCCGCTCCGCCGTGGTGGAGCCGTTCCTGGCCGGGGTGGTCGCCGAGCGGGAGGGATCGACGTCGGCCACGTTGGTGTCGCTGCTGGTCCGGTCCTTCGTGCTCGGCACGCCGTCGGTCCCGTCCCTGGGCATGTCCCGGCTGCCGGAGCTGATGGCCGCCCGGCTGCGGAGCGGAACGGTGCGGCTGAACACCCCGGTCCGCGCCGTCGG
>DASQVF010000089.1:0-12717 GCA_035640915.1 Propionibacteriaceae bacterium | reverse complement strand
GTCTCGGCGAACAGCCGCCGCATGTGGTCGAACACCCCGGTGTAGGTCGCCGGGTTGGACCGCGGGGTCCGCCCGATCGGCGACTGGTCGACATGGATGATCTTGTCGATCTCCTCCGCCCCGCTGATCGACCGGTGCCGGCCGGGGACCTCGCGCGCGTTGTATATCCGCTTGGCCAGCGCGGTGTAGAGGATGCTGTTGACCAGGGTCGACTTCCCGGACCCGGACACGCCGGTCACCGCGATCAGCTGGCCGAGCGGGAACGACACGGTGACGTTGCGCAGGTTGTGCTCGACCGCGTTGTGCACGGTGACCGTCCGGCCCTTGGTCCGCGGCCGCCGCGCCGCCGGCAGCGGGATGGAGCGCCGACCCGACAGGTAGGCGCCGGTCAGCGAGTCCGGGTTGGCCAGCAAACCCTCGACCGAGCCGGAGTGCACCACGTGGCCGCCGTGCTCCCCCGCGCCTGGGCCGATGTCGACGGCCCAGTCGGCGACGCGGATGGTGTCCTCGTCGTGCTCGACGACGATCAGGGTGTTGCCCAGGTCGCGCAGCCGGACCAGGGTCTCGATAAGCCGCCGGTTGTCCCGCTGGTGCAGCCCGATGCTCGGCTCGTCCAGGACGTAGAGCACCCCGACCAGACCGGACCCGATCTGGGTGGCCAGGCGGATCCGCTGAGCCTCGCCGCCGGACAGGCTGGCCGTGGGCCGGCTGAGCGACAGGTAGTCCAGACCGACGTCGAGCAGGAACCTGAGCCGCTCGTTGATCTCCTTGAGCACCCGCTCGGCGATCTGCTTCTCCCGCTCGGTCAGCTCCAGCCGGCGCAGGAAGGCGGCCGCCTCGTCGATCGACATCGCGGCGATCTCGGCGATGTTGCGCCCACCCACCGTGACGGCGAGCGACGTCGGCTTCAGCCGCGCTCCCTTGCAGGCCCGGCAGGGCACCTCCCGCATGTACCCGGCGAACCGCTCCCGCGACGTGTCGCTCTCCGCCTCGGCGTGCCGGCGCTCGATGTAGGAGATGACGCCCTCGTACTTCGCGTTGTAGCTGCGCTCCCGGCCGTACCGGTTCTTGTAGCGCACGTGCACCTGACCGGGCACACCGTTGAGCAGCACCTGCCGCGCGGTCGCCGGCAGCCGATGCCAGGGCGTGGTCATGCTGAAGCCCGCGCTGTCGGCCAGCGACTCGATCAGCCGGTTGAAGTAGTCGGCCACGTGCGCCGAGGCCCACGGCGCGATCGCCCCCTCGGCGAGGCTCTTCTCGTCGTCCGGCACCACGAGCTCCGGGTCGACCTCCATCCGGGTGCCCAGCCCGTGACACTCCGGACACGCGCCCCACGGACCGTTGAAGGAGAACTGTCTGGGCTCGAGCTCATCGATGGCGATGTCGTGGTTGTTCGGGCAGGCCATCCTCTCCGAGTAGCTGCGCTCCCGGTCCTTGTCGGCGCGGTCCAGGTCGACGAAGTCGATGGTCACCACGCCCTGGGCCAGCCCGAGGGCGGTCTCCACCGAGTCGGTCAGCCGCTGTTTCACCGTCGGCTTGACCGCCAGCCGGTCGACGATCACCTCGATGGTGTGCTTGTACTTCTTGTCCAGGGTCGGCGGGTCGGTCAGCTGCACCACCTCGCCGTCCACCCGGGCCCGGCTGAAGCCCTCGGAGGCCAGCTCGCGGAACACCTCCGCGTACTCCCCCTTCCGACCACGGATGACCGGGGCCAGCACCTGGAAGCGGGTGCCCTCGGGGAGTCCCATCAGCCGGTCCACGATCTGCTGCGGCGACTGCCGGCTGATCGGCTCGCCACAGATCGGGCAGTGCGGGCGCCCGGCCCGCGCGTAGAGCAGGCGGAGGTAGTCGTACACCTCGGTGATGGTGCCGACGGTGGACCGCGGGTTGCGGCTGGTTGACTTCTGGTCGATCGAGACGGCCGGCGACAGCCCCTCGATGAAGTCGACGTCCGGCTTGTCCATCTGGCCGAGGAACTGCCGCGCGTACGCCGACAGCGACTCCACGTACCGCCGCTGGCCCTCGGCGAAGATGGTGTCGAAGGCGAGGCTGGACTTGCCCGAGCCCGACAGCCCGGTGAAGACGATGAGCGCGTCCCGCGGAAGGTCGAGCGAGATGTTCCGCAGGTTGTGTTCCCGGGCCCCGCGCACCACCAGCCGCTCAGTCACAGCGGCCATCGTATGTGTGCGGACCGACAGTCCTGGATTGTGCTCGTCTCGCACCCGTCGCACCCTTCGGGGTGCCGTCCTCGTGGCTCTTCGCGAACGGAAAAAGCACCCTTCGCTCATCGTTCCTTTGATCGGCACCGGGTGCTCCTCCGATGCTCGACGAGCGCTGCCAACGCCTTCCGCCGCGGCCGGCTCACCAACCCGCTAGCGTGTGCCGCATGACCCAGACCGACGGCGCGGCGACCCAGCTGGAGACGCTGCGCGGGCTGGTGACGGCGGCGACCTCGCGCCTGCTCGGGGACACCATCGCCGTCAGCGACGAGGACTGGCGGGCGCCGAGCCGGCTGCCCGGCTGGAGCCGTGGGCACGTCGCCTCCCACATCGCCCGGCAGGCCGACGGCATGGTGCGCTTGACCGAGTGGGCCCGGTCCGGCCGGCGACAGGACATGTACGCCTCGGCGGAGCAGCGGGAGGCCGACATCGCCGCGGGGGCGGGCCGAAGCGGGTTGGAGCTGCAGGTCGACCTGGACACCTCCGCCGGCCGGCTGGACCAGGCCTTCGACGCCATGGACGAGGCCGCCTGGGATGCCGTCGTGGAGCTGCGGAGTGGGACGCAGGTGCCGGCCCGCCTGCTGCCGCTGTCCCGGCTGCTCGAGGTGGTGGTCCACCACGTGGACCTCGACATCGGCTTCGAGGTCGACCGGATCGAGGACACCACCGCCGAGTGGCTGCTGGAGTGGTGCGCGTTCCGGGTCCGGGGCCGCCCGGAGTTCCCGCGGCTGGACCTGACCTCGGAGTCCGGCTTCACCATCTCCCTCGGCAACGCCGGCGAGCCGACCCCGGTGAGCGGCACCAGCCACGACCTCCTCGGCTGGGTGATGGGCCGGGTCGACGACTCAGCCGTGCGCGGCGGCCAGGGACTTGTGCTGCCGTCGTTCTGAGGCAGCTGACCGGGAAGGGCTGGAACACGCGATGCCAGGGCTCAACCACGTCGAACCGGGCGGCGCACCGCTGCTGGTCCGGCTGTCCCCCACCGTGACGATGACCAAGATCAGCGTCGGCGGCCCGATGGACAACAACGCCTACCTGCTGCAGTCCCGCGGCGGGGCGACGGTCCTGATCGACGCCGCCAACGACAGCCACCGGCTGCTCACGCTGATCGGCGAGCAGCCGGTGGACACCATCGTCACCACCCACCGCCACGCCGACCACTGGCAGGCCCTCGCGGTGGTGGCCGAGCACACCGGTGCCCGGCTGGTGGCCGGCCGACCGGATGCCGAGGCGATCGAGCGGGAGGCCGGGGTCCGGGGCATCGAGCAGGTCTGGGACGGGGACGCGGTCGACCTCGGCGAGGAGTCACTGACGGTCATCGGACTGGTCGGGCACACGCCGGGGTCGATCGCCCTGGCGTATCGGATCGGCGTGGTGCCGCACCTGTTCACCGGGGACAGCCTGTTTCCCGGCGGACCCGGCCGGACCCACTTCGAGGAGGACTTCACCTCCCTGATGGACGACCTGGAGCGCAAGGTCTTCGGCGCCTTCGGCGACGACACCGTGGTGCATCCCGGGCACGGTGACGACACCACACTGGGCATCGAGCGCCCGCACCTGACCGAGTGGCGCGAGCGGGGTTGGTAGGCGATCCGGCTTGATCCGGCCCACCAGAATCGGGGCATGACGCGCCGCGGTGGACTGGGCCTGCTGATCATGGGCGTACTGCTCGCCGGCTGCACAGCGGATCCGTCCGGCGCGCCCAGCCCTTCCGAGGTCGCCGATGTCGGCCCGTCCCCGGCGGCGACATCGCCGACGTCCGCCGCGCCCTCACCCACGCCGAGCGCGGCGCCGACCACCACGCCGGAGCCCAGCCCGTCGCCGACGCCCCGGAAGAAGCCGAACCCGATCTCGGTCCAGGCGCTGATCGAGAAGTCCTACGACGGACGGGACCTGCGGCTGGGCCGGCGGCTGGACGCCCCCGGACCCTACCGACGCTATCTCGTCACCTATCGCGGGGACGGGGAGCGGATCTCCGGGGTGATGAACGTCCCGAACGGCAAGGGCCCGTTCCCGGTGCTCGTGCTCAATCACGGCTACATCGACCCCGACGTCTACGTCGCCGGCCAGGGCATGGCCCGGGAGAACGACTACCTGGCCCGCCGCGGCTTCGTCACCCTGCACATCGACTACCGCAACCACGCCGGCTCGACCGACGACCCGGACGTCGACTATGAGCTCCGGCTGCCCTACGCGGTGGACACGATCAACGCCGTCAAGGCAGTGAAGGCCTCCGACCTGCCCTTCCTGGACGGTGACCGGGTCGGCTGGCTCGGCCGGTCGATGGGCGGCGCGGTGACCCTGACCGCTATGGCCGCCCAGCCCGGTCTTGTCGACGCCGCCGTGGTCTACGCGTCGACCAGCTCACTGGCCGCGGACAACTGGCGCCAGTTCAGCCGGGACGCCGAGGACCAGAGAACGAACCGCCGGATCGAGCGCGGCTACGGGCTGCCCGACGACAACCCGAAGTTCTGGCTCGGCGCCTCCGCCCGGCCCTACCTCGGTCGCGTCACCGAACCGCTCCTGATGCACCATGGGACCGAGGACGACTCCTGCCCCATCGCCTGGTCACGCTCCACCACCCAGACGCTGAAGGCGGCCGGCAAGGACGTGACCCTGCTGACCTACCAGGGCCAGGGGCACCGGATGGAGGGTGCGGCCTTCGCCCGCTCCATCGACCGGACGGCGGACTTCTTCGCCGAGAGGCTGGAGAAGTAGCGTGCGAGGCGCCAGACCGTTCAGCTCGCCTTGAGCGCGGCGTACACCTCGTCCAGTCGGCGGGCCGGTGGACCCAGCCCGTCCATCGCGTCCACCTGGCGGGCGATCTCGGGGGAGCGCCACTCCAGGGCGCAGAACTCCAGCGCCGTGGCCAGCGCCATGGCGTGGTGGTGGAACGTCACGTCGAGGATGGCCCGCACCCGCTCGTTGTCCGGGTCGGCGCAACGCTGCGGCAGCCGATCCCGCAGCGCGAAGAACCGCCGTACCACCGGGCCGCCGCGGGGAGCCAGGTCACCGAGGCTCTGCCGGGCCCGGATGCCCGCGATCACCGACTCGGCCTCGTCCTGGAGGATCACCGCCTCGGCCACGATCCGCCGGAGGGCGGCACGTTGGTCGGCCCGCTCCTCGGCCGGCGTCGGGCTGGGCTCGATGACGTCGACCAGCACGACCTGGTCGGAGCGCCGGTGGAACCACCCCATGCCCTGCAATATATGAGCCCGCCGGTCACCCGGAAGCGTCGCGCTACGTCGGCCGGCCGGGCTCAAGGGGCGGGTCGTCGCCGTCGGCGATCGTCCGCTGCACCCAGGCCACGTCGTGCCAGCCGCCGTGCTTCCAGCCCACCCTCCGGTACACCCCGACGGGGGTGAACCCGAGGGCGCGGTGGAAGGCCACGCTGGCCTCGTTGGGCAGGCTCATCCCGGCCATTGCCCGGCGATAGCCGTGGTCCGCCAGCCGTTGCAGCAGCGTCTCGTAGAGCCGTCGGCCACCGCCGGACCGGCGCAGCCCGCGCTGGAGGTAGATGCTGACCTCGACCGACCAGCGGTACGCCGGGCGGGCCGAGAACCGGTTCGCGTACGCGTAGCCGAGCACCCGGCCGTCCTCCTCGAGCACCAGCCAGGCGTGCCGGTCCTGCGCGGCGGCGATCCGTTCGACCATCTCCTCCGGAGTGGGCGGCTCGAGCTCGAACGAGATCGCCGTCTCCCGGACGTAGGGGGCGTAGATGTCGGCGCACGCCCCGGCGTCCGCCGGGGTCGCGTCCCGGACGATCACCGGGACCGTTCCCGGCGGAGTCGCCAGCACCGCAGTGCCGTGGCGCCCAGCCAGCCGAGTCCGGTGACCAGACTGAGCCGCTGCCACAGGCCACCGGTGGGCACCAGCGCAGCGACTCCGCCGAAGCCGACGGAGGACAGGACGAAGAAGGTCCAGAAGAGCACCGCGGTGAGGCGGGAGTAGCGGGCCCACCCCCGCTCGCCGGCCCGGGCGAAGCGGGCGCCGAGGACCAGCGCCGCCGCCGGCAGGGCGGTGAACACCGGCGTGGAGAACAGGTCGTGCAGCTGACCGGCCGCGGTCGGCGGGGCGGGATCGGGCGAGCCGGGCGGGTAGCCGTTGATCGGGTCGGCCGGGAAGATCCCGGCTCCGACCAGGCCGATGCCGACCGCGGCCAGCAGAATCGGCGTCCAGCGTCCGGTGCCGCACCGCGCGAGCGCGCCGGCGTAGGCAATGACCAGTACTCCGGTCACGACGAAGGTGACGACCTGGACCTGACCCGCCGGAGAACCCAGGGCCAGAGCGCTGACCGGGTGCCGTAGCGGGTCGTACCCGGGCCGGACCGCGCCCTGCACCAGGAACGACAGGACGAACAGCGCCGGGGCCACCACCCCGGCCAGCAACCCCAGCCGGGTGACCCGGTCGACCGGCACGCGTGCCGGGTTCAGCTCGGGTGCGCTTTCGCCTCGGCGGGCTCGGCGACCACGACGCCGCCCTCCAGCGTGCTCGCCTCCTCCGGAGTCGGCCGGTCGCCGTCCTGGTCGCTCCGCGCCCGCTTGAGCTCCTCCTCGGCCTCGGCCAGCCGGGCCATCAGGGTCCGGGCAACGATCTGCTGCCGGGTGGTGGTTCGCTGCGGCCGGCCACGCAGCAAAAAGCTGACCGCCCAGTGCAGCAGCGTGGTGAGCCGGTTGTTGAAGCCGATCAGGTACATCACGTGCACGAACAGCCACAGCAGCCAGGCGATGAAGCCGGAGAACTGGGCCTTCCCGATCGAGGCGACCGCCGAGAAGCGGGAGATGGTCGCCATGCTGCCCTTGTCGAAGTACCGGAACGGCTGGCCTGTGCGCCGTCCGGCCAGCCGCCGCGTGATCTGGCGGGCGACGTGCTTGCCGCCCTGCATCGCGACCTGCGCGACACCGGGCAGGTTGTCCAGGGCGATCATGTCGCCGACGACGTACACCTCCGGGTGCCCGGGCAGCGTCAGGTCCTTGTTCACCTTGACCCGGCCAGCCCGGTCGATCTCGGCACCGCTCTGCTCGGCCAGCTGCTGGCCGAGCGGCGAGGCGCTGACACCCGCGGCCCACACCTTGCAGCGGGACCGGATCCGACGCTGGCTGCCGTCCGGGTCGACCACGTCCACGCCGGTGTTGTCCACACCGACGACCTTGACGTTGAGCTGGACCTCGACGCCGATCTTGGCGAGCTGCTCCTGTGCCGCCTTGGACAGCTTCTCACCGAAGGCCGCGAGGACCGCCGGCGCCGCGTCCAGCAGGATCACCCGGGCGCGGGTGGTGTCGATCCGACGGAAGTCCCGGCGCAGCGTCCGGTGGGCCAGCTCGGCGATCTGACCCGCCATCTCCACCCCCGTGGGGCCGGCGCCGACCACGACGAAGGTCAGCCACTCCTCGGTCTCGGCGGGGTCGGTGCACAGCTCGGCCAGCTCGAAGCACCCGAAGATCCGGCCACGGAGCTCCAGGGCGTCGTCGATGCTCTTCATCCCGGGGGCGAACTCGGAGAACTGGTCGTTGCCGAAGTAGGACTGGCCGGCCCCGGCGGCCACGACCAGGGTGTCGTAACCGGTCACGGTGGTGCCCAACGGGCTGAGTGAGGTCACCGTCCGGGCGGCCAGGTCGATCTCGGTGACCCGGCCCAGCAGCACGGTGGCGTTGGGCTGCCGCTTGAGCACGTCACGGGTGGCCGGGGCGACCTCGCCCTCCGAGAGCACACCGGTGGCCACCTGGTAGAGCAGCGGCTGGAACAGGTGGTGCGAGGTCTGGCTGATCATGATGACGTCCACCGGCGCCTTGGCCAGCGCCTCGGCCGTCCACAGTCCACCGAAGCCCGAGCCGATCACGACCACCCGGTGCCGGCCCTCGCGCGGAGCCGGCGGTGCGGACGACGTGGCCGCTGCGGAAGTGTCGACAGCCATGGTTCCCTCGCTCCAGTAGGTCAATGGGTACCTGAGTAGATCGTGGCAGCGCCGACGTGAATTGGCCACCGTCCACCGAGGCGCAGTTGTCGGGAGGGGTATCGCACCGCCGACCGGCCCTCGACACTTGTGCCATGTCGCTCACCTCCTTCCCGCGCTATCCCCTGCTTTTCGGTCCGTCACCGGTCCACCCGCTGGAGCGGCTGACCGATCACCTCGGCGGGGCACGACTGTGGGCCAAGAGGGAGGACTGCAACTCGGGCATCGCCTACGGCGGCAACAAGACGCGCAAGCTGGAGTACCTGGTCGCCGAGGCGCTGGCCCAGGGCTGCGACACGCTGGTGTCGATCGGCGGCGTCCAGTCCAACCACACCCGGCAGGTCGCCGCGGTCGCTGCCCGGGCCGGCCTGCGCTGCGTCCTGGTCCAGGAGAGCTGGGTGGACTGGCCGGATCCGGTCTACGACAAGGTCGGCAACATCCTGCTCAGCCGGCTGGCCGGCGCCGACGTACGCCTGGTGCGGTCGGAGTTCGGCATCGGGTTCAAGCAGAGCTGGGAGCAGGCCCTGCGCGACGTCGAGGAGTCCGGCGGGAGGCCGTACGCCATCCCGGCCGGGGCCTCCGACCATCCGCTCGGCGGTCTCGGCTTCGCCGGGTGGGCGTACGAGGTGGCCGAGCAGGAACGGGAGCTCGGCGAGTTCTTCGACACCATCGTGGTCTGCTCGGTCACCGGGTCGACCCAGGCCGGGATGGTCGCCGGCTTCGCCGCACTCGCCGAGGGTGGCGGCCGGCCGCGGCGGGTGCTCGGTGTGGACGGATCGGCCAGGCCGGCCGAGACCCGGGCTCAAGTCGCTCGGATTGCGCGGTTCACGGCCGCGGCGATCGGACTGGAGCGCGACCTGCGGGACGACGAGGTCGAGCTCGACGAGCGCTACCACGCCGGCATCTACGGCATCCCCGACGTGGCCACCCTCGACGCCATGCGGCTGGCCGCCCGGACGGAGGGGATGGTCACCGACCCGGTCTACGAGGGGAAGTCGATGGCCGCGATGATCGACCTCGTCGCCCGTGGTGAGATCGGGCGCGACTCGACGGTCCTCTACGCGCACCTCGGCGGCCAGCCGGCGCTGAACGGCTACAGCGCCCTGTTCTCCTGACCGCCGTCGGTCTCCAGCACCTCGACCAGCCGCTGCATGCCGGCCAGCGCCTGGCCGAGCTCGGCCGCCCCGACCTGCCCGCCGATCCGGTCGGACCAGGGATGGGTGACGACGGCGATCTGCCGGATGGCCCAGTAGCCGGCCTCGGTGCAGGCCAGCAGCTGGGCGCGACGGTGGGCCGGGTTGGCCCGGTACTCGGCCAGGCCCCGCTCGACCAGCAGGTCGGCGATCCGGAGCACGCCCTGGCGGCTGACACCCATCCGACGGCTGACCTCGGCGACAGTGCGCGGCTGGTCGAGCACCCCACCGAGCACCTGCCACCAGGCGGCGGTCAACCCACCGGCGGCGGCCAGCTGTTGCGCCGCCTCCAGCACCCGCGCGTTGAGCCGGAAGGTGGTCAGAACCACCCCGGTCAGCAGGGCCCCGGCCTCGGTCTGCGGTGCCGGCTCGGGCCAGTCGGCCCGCGGGGGGACACTGTCTCCCCGCGGGCCGGTCCGGGTCGTCATCCGGGCTGACCGGCCTGCATCAGCACCGGGTACCCGCTGGGATCACCGCGGTGGAAGACCGTCTCGTAGGCCTCGAGCGTCTCCTCCGAGGCCAGGCCCAGCCGGGACAGGGTCGCCCGGCTGAACTGCACCGGTGACTGCGGTCCGGCGGTGATCAGGTCACCGTCGACCACCGCCCGTTCGTCGATGTAGTGGTCGCCGCCCGCGTACCCGGTGGCCGCCAGGTACTCCGGCGCCGCGCTGGTGTGGTGCCGCTCGTCGAGCAGGCCCGCTCGGGCCAGGCCGGCCGTGGCGCCGCAGATCGCCGCCACCGGGACACCGGCGTCCAGGAACCGGCCCGCGGCCGCGGCGAACTCATCGCCTCGACCCTCGTCCCACAGGTCGGCCCCCGGGAGGATGAGCAGGTCGCTCTCCTCCGGATCCAGGTCCCCCAGCGTCTGGTCGGGCACGACCTGCAGGCCGCCCATCGTCGTGACCGGCTCGGCCGACGCCGCGACGGTGACGATCTGCCATGGCTCGCCGGTGAAGCGGCCGGTGCGCAGCTCGACCAGGAGGTGGCCGACCTCCCAGTCGGCGAGGCTGTCGTACAGGGCAACGTGTGCGGTGCGTGTCATAGACAACATGTTGTCATATACGTCAGCATGTTGTCAATAGCGCCTCTCCCTACGACTCCTCCTCGTAAGGGTCGGTTGCCGGCGGGACTTCCTCGGGCACGTAGTCAGCCAGACCGGCGGCGACCCGGTCCCGCTGGACGGCGAGCTCGTAGTCCTCGTCGTCGCGGGGCGGCATCCCGCCGTGCTCACTGCGGCGCGGCGGCAGCCCGGGGTCGAGCTCGGGCTCCAGCGGATCCTCGGCGAACTGGTCGGACATGGTGGTTCCTTTCGCAGCCGGATCGGGCACTACCTCTCTCGGGGCGAGCGTAGGCCAACCGCCTGCCCGCTACGCGGTCGCCTGCACCAGCCAGCGCCGCCCGAAGGGGTCCACCATCGCGCCGGTGCGGCCGTAGGGCTCGTCCCGCGGCGGCCGGGTGATCTCGGCACCCAGCTCGGCGGCCCGGGCCAGCGTGGCGTCCACGTCGGCCACTACCACCACGAGGGAGTCGGCGGACGGGCCGCCGCTCAGCGGGCGACCTGTCTCCGCCGCGACGTACTGCTCCGCGACCCGGGCCTCGGCGAACATCAGCATCGAGTTCCCGATCACCAGTCCGGCGTGAGTTATGACGCTCCGACCGGCCTCCTCCTCCTCGTAGACCTCCCCGGCCAGCTTGGCGTCGAACACCGCTGCGTACCACCCGATGGCCCGGCGCGCGTCCGGGATCGCGAGGTACGGCGCCAGGCTGGGCCGCGGCAGCTCGGCGTCCGGCAGGGATTCCGGCCAGGGCAGGACGCCGGTCCGATCGGTGGTGGATCTCATGGCTTCTCCTTCCAGGGTGATGCGGATCCGCTCCCGCAGGTCGGCGGCGAACCGGGGATCGAGCCGGGCGGGTGGGTCAGGCACGGCGAGGGCGTCCAGCGGGTCGCTCATGGCCGCTCTCCTTCCTCCGCCGTTGCGTCGTACGCCTCCCGGAACCGTCGCCGGGCCCGGACCAGCAGGGCCTCGGTCGCATGCTCGGTGCGGCCGAGGAGCTCGGCAACGTCGCGGACGGCGAGATCGTCCAGGTACCGCAGGGTCAGCACCGCCCGGTGCTGGGTGGGCAGCTCGGCCAACACCCGCTCGGCCCGGAACCGGTCGAGAACGGCTTCCCATGGCTCGGCAATCTCCTCGTCCGTCCCGAGGACGGTCAGCGTCCGTTCCTCTCGCGCTGCGCGCCGCCAGTGGTCGACCAGCTTGTGCCGGGCGATCCCGACCAGCCAGCCGACGGTGACGCTGTCCGGCCCGCTCGGCGGGTCGCGGGTCACCGTGGCGGCCGCAGCCAGGAACGTCTCGGCCGTCAGCTCCTCGGCGAGGTCCTGGCTGCCGACCCGGCGGCGGAGGTAGGCGTACACCACTGCCACGCCCTTGTCGTACGTGGCGAGTAACCGCTCCCCCGCTGCCCGGGTGTCGCGTCCGACCTCCACACTCTTACTGTCGTCCGCCGACCCGGATCTCCGTCGTCTCGGCCGGACCGGCGGCGAGCAACGGCGCGGTCAGGGCCGACAGGGAGATCCGTTGACCACCGGCCGGATCGAAGTTGCCCGGGTCGAGCCAGGTCTGGTGTGCGGCACGGACCTGCGGCCACTCCCGGTCGGTCACCGAGAACCAGTCGGTGTCGCGGTTGCGGCCCTTGGTCACCATGTGCTGCCGGAACCGGCCCTCGTAGCGGAAGCCGAGCCGCCGGGCCGCCCGGCGCGACGGCTCGTTCAGGCTGTCGCACTTCCACTCGAACCGGCGGTAGCCCAGGTCGTCGAAGGCGTACCGCATGGTCAGGGAGATCGCCTCGGTGGCGGCCCGGGTGCGCTGCAGCCGCCGCGAGAAAAGGACTCCGGCGATCTCCACCTGGCCGGTGGCCGGGTCGATCCGCATGAAGGAGGCGATCCCCTCCGCCGGTCCGCCGCGGGGAACCAGGGCGAAGGTCACCAGGTCGGCTTCGGCGAGGTGCGCCTCGATCAGGGCCGCCATGGCAGCGACGTCGTCCGGGGGCTCGGTCGACCGGTACGTCCACAAGGGCCGGTCGTCGGGCGCGCAGAGCGCCGCGTGCAGGGCCGGGGCGTGCGCCACAGTGAGCGGCTCGACAATGACGTATGCGCCGGACAGGGTGACCGGTTCCGGACGCCGCCGCGGGCTCCAGTTGACTCGGTCGCCGACCGGCTGGCCGTACTCGTTCACCTCGGGCACCGCACGAGCGTAGAGCCGGAGCCGTCGGCTCAGCCCGCGGTTTTCTCGCGCGCCGCACCACAGCGACTCAGGGCTGGAAGACCGCGCGGACGCAGCCATCCTCCTTGTTC
>DASQVF010000088.1:0-7619 GCA_035640915.1 Propionibacteriaceae bacterium | reverse complement strand
GGTAGCGGCTGCTCAGAGAGCGTGGCCCGTAGGGTGACGATCCGTCGGGTACCGGGGAGAAGACGAACATGTCATCGCTAAAAGCCGAACCCAGCACCCGACGTCGCGCCGCCCAACTCTCGCGATGTTCTCGCAGCAGGGCAGCCGTCTGGGGATCGATGGCGATCCGCCGCTGCTGACGCGTCTTCGTCTGCTTCTCCTTGACGCCGGACCTTGGCTGCGCATTGGCCCGCTGCACGGTCAGTGTGTCGGTCGCGAGGTCGACGTGACGCCACCGTAGGGCGCTGACCTCGCCCCGGCGCATGCCGCTCACCATCGTGACCCACAAGAGCAAGCCCCAGTCGGGGTCGCCCCAGGCGGCGCTGATGACGGCTGCCGCCTCCTCGGCGCTTGGCGGGTCTGGTTCGGTGCTGTTGGCTGACGGCACGATGGCCACGGCGGCCGGGTTCACCCCGAGGTGACGCCACCGCACTGCCTGCTCCAGTGCGCCGCTGATGACGTAGTGAACCTTACGGACGGTGCTACCACTGAGCGGTCGGCACTCGTGACGCGCCCGACGCCGACCGTCGCAGAGGTCACGGCAGCGCTGCAATCGCGCGTAGAAGTTCTCGAGCAGCTCGGCGTCTAGCTTGCCGGCGGGGAGGTCGCCGAGCGCCGGTCGGACGTACAGACGCACCAGGTCCTCGTACCGGTCACGCGTGGTGTCCTCGAGCTTCGCGATCTCCAGCCAGCGGATGATCGCCTGGCCAAGCGTGATGTCCGTCTTCGGCTGCCGGTTCTGGTCGACCTGGCCCTGCAGCCGCGTCAACGCGACCTCCGCGGCACCGTAGGTCTTCAGCGTCTCTCGGAGGTACCGGGACTTTCTGGTCAGCGGATCGGTCCCCGCGTAGACGATGACCTGGAAGCTTCCCGACGGCAGCTCGCGGATGTGACCACGTGGACGGCGATGCTTCGCGGCTCGCATGCAATGAGTCTATGGGCTCCCAATGCACAACTCATTGCACGTAAGTTGCCAGCCGCTAGGGGAACCTAGGCATCCGCCCTAGTCAGATAGTGGTATCCCCAACGGGATTCGAACCCGCGCTGCCGCCTTGAAAGGGCGGAGTCCTAGGCCGCTAGACGATGGGGACGAGGAGCATCCGACCCAGCGACTATAGCGCCCGCGGCCTCGGCGAGATCGTCGTCCGTCGCCGGTCCGGACGTCACGGCCCGGGCAGCTCCCGCGTCCCCGTTGTAGCGTTTCGTTGCGTGTCGGTCCAACCGTTGGGTAGCGGTTGTGTCGACCGCATGCACACCCGGTCATCCCGATATGGACGCGACTCCGGCCGACAGACAGGAAGCGATGACCGCGATTCGTGACGCGGCCAAGGCCCAGCCCACCGCCGCTGAGATCCGAGTGCGCGGTGGGATGCGGAAGCGGTTGATCCTCCTCGGGCCCGCGTTCGTCGCGGCCATCGCGTACGTCGACCCCGGCAACTTCGCCACCAACTTCTCGGCCGGCGCCCAGTTCGGCTACCTGCTGGTCTGGGTGATCGTGGTGGCCAACCTGCTGGCCATGCTGATCCAGACGCTGTCGGCCAAGCTCGGGCTGGCCACCGGCCGGAACCTCCCGGAGCTGTGCCGCGACCACTTCCCGAAGCCGGTGACCCGTGGCATGTGGGTGCAGGCGGAGCTGGTGGCCATCGCCACCGACCTGGCCGAGGTGATCGGCGGGGCGATCGCGCTCAACCTGCTCTTCGGCATCCCCGTCTTCGCCGGCGGTGTGATCACCGGGGTCGTCGCGTTCGGCCTGCTGGCCCTGCAGAGCCGGGGCTTCCGGCCCTTCGAACGGGCGATCACGGGCCTGTTCGCCGTCATCCTGATCGGCTTTCTGGTCACCCTGTTGCGGGTCGACCTGGTGCCGGGGGACGCCGTGGCCGGCCTGGTGCCCCGCTTCCAGGGCACCGACAGCCTGCTGCTGGCCACCGGAATCCTCGGCGCAACGGTCATGCCGCATGTCATCTACCTGCACTCCGCCCTCACCCAGAACCGGATCTCGGCCGACAGCGCAGCGGATCGGCGGTTCCTGTTCCGGCACCAGCAGGTGGACGTGTTGCTGGCCATGAGCCTGGCGGGCGTCATCAACCTCGCGATGCTGCTGATCTCGGCCGCCCTCTTCTTCGGCACCGGCGTCCCCGACACCGACACACTGGAGGGCGTGCACGCCGGCCTCGCCCGGGTGCTGGACCAGCCGGCCGCGCTGATGTTCGCGCTGGCCCTGCTCGCCTCCGGCTTCGCGTCCTCCGGCGTGGGCACCTACGCCGGACAGGTCGTGATGCAGGGCTTCATCCGGCGCAGCCTCCCGCTGCTGCTGCGCCGCGGGCTGACCATCGCGCCGGCCCTCATCGTTCTGGGCATCGGCCTCGACCCCACCCGCGCCCTGGTCTTCTCCCAGGTGGTGTTGTCGTTCGGCATCCCGTTCGCGCTGGTGCCCCTGGTCCTGCTCACCCGTCGCGCCGACATCATGGGCGACCTGGTGAACCGCAGGCCGACCACCGCTGTCGCCACGCTGGCCGCGGTGATGATCATCACGCTGAACGCCTTCCTCATCGTCCGGACGATTGCCGGGGCGTGATCGCGTTTCGGCCCTCGGTGCGGCTGCGCTATAGTTTCGCGGGCACCGCACCCCGGTGCCAGGCCTAACAAGGCCCCGTGGCGCAGTTGGTTAGCGCGCCGCCCTGTCACGGCGGAGGTCGCGGGTTCGAGTCCCGTCGGGGTCGCTGATGCTCGTGGTCGAGGATCAAGGGGACACCCCTTTTGATCCTCGACAAGCATCGCTTGGCCAGGTAGCTCAGCTGGTAGCAGCGTTCGCCTGAAAAGCGAAAGGTCGCCGGTTCGACCCCGGCCCTGGCCACCCACTCGATTCACGCCCCCGGAGGCATGCATCCGCGGCGCCGCCTGCCGCGGAAGAATGACCGGTAGCCAATTATCCCGAAGCCCGCACGCTGGGCCCATCCGCGGTCGGTAAGGTGAAGTTCACTTGTACACCAGCGCGAGTGACACGCTCACACGACGGAGGGGACCAGGGTTGGTGACCGTCTCATCGGACGAGCGCGACCTGGTCACCGACTTCCTGGCGGGCGACGAGAGTGCGCTCGAGGAGATCTACCGCAAGTACTCCGCGCTGATCTTTACCGTCGCCCTGCGCTCCCTCGGCGATGCGAGCGAGGCCGAGGACGTCGCCCAGAAGGTGTTCGTGGCCGCCTGGACCGGTCGGCACAACTTCCGTCCCGAGCGGGCCAGCCTGCCCGCCTGGCTGCTCGGGATCACCCGCAACAAGGTGGTCGACGCGCACCAGGCCCGCGGCAAGCAGCACCGCATTGCCACCGAGCTGGCCACCAACGCCCCACCGCCGCCAGAGCCGGTCGACGTGGCCGCGCGGCTCATCATCGCCGAGGAGATCTCCCGGCTCGACGAGGTTCCGCAGCGCGTGCTCCGGATGGCCTTCTACGACGACCTGACGCACGCCCAGATCGCCGAGCGGCTGCAGCTGCCGCCCGGAACCGTGAAGAGCCACATCCGTCGGAGTCTGATCAAGCTCAAGCGTCGATTGGAGGTCTGGACCGATGCACCCGAGTCCTGACCTGCTGGCGCTGCTGGCCCTGGGAGAGGACGCCGGCACGCCCGAGGAACGCGCGCACATCGAGTCCTGCCCGGAGTGCCGGGCGGAGATCGCCGACCTGTCCCGGGCCGTCGCGGCGGGGCGCGAGGGTCGGGCGGACGACAGCGGACTTGTTCCGCCGCCGGACCGGGTATGGCAGGCCATCCGCGCCGAGCTCGGACTTGCCGTCCAGCCGGGCGGGCCGTCCCGCTCCCAGGGCGAGCCGCAGATCTCGACGGTCACCGACCTCCCCCGGCGCGCCACGGTCGAGAGCAACGGCTCGGTGCCGGACGAGACGGACACCGACCACGGCCGGGCCGCAACCGTGACCCCCATCGCCGCCGGTCGACGCCGGTCCTCGCGCGGCCGCCGGAGCCTTGCCGCCCTGGTCGCCGCCGCGGTCGCCCTGGTGCTCGGCATCGGTCTGGGCTTCGGGCTGGACCGGTTCCTCGGTCCTCGACAGACCGTGCTGTGGACGGCCCAGCTGCAGGCCGAGCCCGCCTTCCCGGGTTCGAGCGGAGAGGCCATCGTCGAGCAGGACCGCGACGGCAACCGCACCCTGGTGCTCGCGCTCGACTCGCCGGAACCGGTGGACGGGTCCCGGGCGGTGTGGATGATCGACCCGAACGGGCAGCGGATGCGGATGCTCGGCTACCTGAACGGCAACGATGGCTCCTGGCCGGTGCCGCCCGACCTCGATCCGCGCGAGTACTCCCTCGTGGACGTGTCGAAGGAGCCGCCGGGAGATCCCGATCCTCGGCACTCGACCGTCTCCATCGTCCGCGGCTCCCTCGACGTCTGAACATGGCTTGTTCGGGGATCCAAGAGGGCCGTCCCCCTTGGCGATGACCGGGTCGGCCACCTTCGTCAAGCGCTCCGCCGGCCATGACCCGGACTTCTACGCGGTCGAGGCCGCCGGGCTACGCTGGCTGGCCGCCGCCGGTCCGGACGCCGCCCGTGTGGCCCGGGTGGTCGCGGTGGACGACCACCGGATCGAGCTCGAGCGGCTGGAGCCCACTCGGCCGAACCGGTCGGCCGCCGAGGCGTTCGGTCGAGCGCTGGCCGTCACCCACGCGGCGGGCGCCGCGGCGTTCGGACAGCCACCCGACGGCTGGGACGGAAACGGCTACATCGGCCAGCAGCGGATGAGCCTGCGGCCGGAGGAGTCCTGGGGCCGGTTCTACGCCGAGCAGCGGATGCTGCCGTTCGCCCGGCGCGCCCGCGACATCGGGCACCTGAGTGCGACGGCGTACGCGCGGGTGGAGCGGGTCGCCGAGCGGCTGCTCGCCGGTGAGTTCGACGACGAGCGACCGGTCGCCCGGATCCACGGCGACCTCTGGTCGGGCAACGTGCTGTTCACCGCCGACGGCGTGGTGCTGATCGATCCCGCCGCGCACGGCGGCCACGGGCTGACCGACCTCGCCATGCTGCACCTGTTCGGTGCACCGCACCTGGAGACGATCACCACTGCGTACGCCGAGGCGGCCGAGCTGCCCGAGGGCTGGGTCGAGCTGGTCGAACTGCACCAGCTGCACCCGTTGCTGGTGCACGCGGTGAGCCACGGGCCGTCCTATGGCCTCGCGGCGGATCGGGCCGCGGAACGCTACGTCTGACTGGCCGGCGTACGTCCGGATGCACCGCGCCGCAGCGCCTTGATCCGCGGCGTCTCCAGCACGTCGCCCACGATCGCGTGGGAGCGGCGGGGGCCGGCGTACCGCGCGCCCAGATTGATCAGGGTCTGCAGCCGGTTGCGGTTGCCGAGCAGGAAGAAGATGTGCAGCACGATCCAGCCCACCCACGCCAGCACGCCGGTCAGCTTGACGCCGATCGGGGTCTGCAGCACGGCATCACCGCGGCCGATCGTGGCCATGGTGCCCTTGTCGTGGTACTGGAACGTCTCGGTGTCCAGGCCGCGGTAGAGCCGGGCGATCTGGCGCGCCGCGTGCTTACCGGTCTGGATGGCCGGCTGGGCCAGCTGGGACAGCGGTGCTCCGGTCAGCAGGCTGGCGTCCCCGACCGCGAAGATGTTCTCGAAGCCGATCACCCGGGTGTCCTCGTTGGACTCGATCCGTCCACCACGACCGACCGGCAGGCCCCAGCTGTTCGTCTCCGGCGCCCCGGCGACCCCGGCGGCCCAGATCACCACGTCCGCAGGCATCGACGAGCCGTCCTTGAAGTCGACCCGGTCCGGATGCACCTCCGAGATCGCGGTGCGGAGGCGGACGTCGACCCCACGCTTGATCAGCTCCCGCAGGGCGTACTTGCGGAGGGCGTCGTCGAACGGAGCCAGCAGGTGCTCGGTCATCTCGACCAGGACCACATTCACCCGGGCCGGGTTGAGCTCCGGGTACGTCACGGGCAGGGCGTCGTTCTTCATCTCGGCGAGCTGGCCGGCCATCTCGACCCCGGTGGCGCCGCCGCCGACGATGACGACGGTGAACGACCCGGTATTCGGGTCGGAGAGACCGGCGATCGTCTCCAGGCTGCCGAAGATGGCGTCCCGCACGGCCAGCGCGCCACCGCGGGTGTACATCGACATCGTGTACTCCTTGGCCCCCGGGATGCCGAAGTGGTTGGTGGTGATGCCGGTGCCGACGATCAGGTAGTCGAACGGGATGCGGACGCCGTCGTCGCAGATCACCTCTTGGGCATCGTGGTCGATGCCCGTCATGGCCGCCCGGCGGAAGTTGACCCCGCTGTGCCGCGCGGCGAAGTAGCGCAGGGAGTAGGTGACGTCGCCGGCGTTGATGCCGCCGGTGGCCACCTGGTAGAGCAGCGGCTGGAACGTGTTGTAGGGGTGCCGGTCGATCAGCGTGACCCGGAAGCCCTCCTTGGCCAGCTCGCTGGTCGCCGAGACTCCGGCGAACCCCCCGCCCACCACCACGACATGCGGCATCTCGCTCATGTGATCAATCTAGTCGTCGGCTAGCGGAACCGACCCGCCCGCCCGGCTGGGTGTGCCCGCGGAGTTTCGCGTGGATACCTGCGAAATCGGCGCTGGGCCCGGGAACCGATTGCGGCAGCGCCGGTCTCGGACGGCATACCTGCGGAAACCGCGCCGCCGCCGTGATCAGCCGTCGGACTCCTGCAACAGCTTCGGGGTGCTCTTCACGTAGCCCTCGGTGAACCGGCCGATCTCGTCCAGGACGACCTTGCGCACGTGGGCGGCGGACAGCACCAGGTCGTGCATGCCCTCGGCGATCCGGACGATGGTCACGTGCGGGCCCAGCTTCACGGCGCGGGCGGCGATCTGCTCGACATCGAGGACGACGTCGACCGTGCGCAGGCCCTCGTGCCACTTGCGGGAGAAGTCGGTCGCCGTCGACGCCAGCACCAGCACCGGGACCCCGATGTGCAATCCCGCGGCGACGCGCTGGTGGCCGAGCAGGATCGCCCGCAACCACCCGGCCCGGACCGGTGGGCCGGGGCTCTGCTTGAGCTCCCGGTCGTAGTCCCACTCGCCCTCCAGGCTGACGTGCACCGTGCGCGGATAGTGGCCGACGTCCGGCGGGAGCCGGAGCACCGAGGTCGGCGACCGACTGCCCAGCGCGTCGATCACCGGCGTACCGAGGGTGCGGACGATCGCGGAGCCCTGCAGGTCCAGCCAGGGAGAGTTGAGCACCAGCCCGGAGATCCGGTCGCTGTGCGTCGACGCCCACAGGGCGGCGATCAGGCCGCCGGTGGAGTGGCCCATCAGCAGCAGCTCGTCGTGGTCCTCGGCGATCACGTCGGCGGCCGCGTCCAGCTCTTGCGCATAGTCGTCCAGGTCGGTGATGAAGCCGTTGAAGTGGCCCCGGCGCAGGCTGCGGCCGTAGCGGCGGAGGTCGACGGCGTAGAAGTCGAACCCCAGGTCGGCCAGGTGGTCGGCCAGGTGCGTCTGGAAGAAGTAGTCGTTCCAGCCGTGCACGTACAGCACCGCCCGGGACCGGTTCGCCGGCAGCCGACGGACCAGGGTGGCGACGAACTCGACGTCCTCGGG
>DASQVF010000087.1:0-4425 GCA_035640915.1 Propionibacteriaceae bacterium | reverse complement strand
TCCTCGACCCCGGCCAGCTCCGCCAGCCTCACCGCAGCACCACCACGGTGTAGAGGCCGACGTCGGCCAGACGCACCCGGTACCCGTCGCCGTCCCGGCTCAGCTCCGTCCGCTCCGGCGACCGGCCCGGCCGCACGGCGGTGGCGCCCGCGAACTCGCCGCCCAGCCGGAGCGTCAGCTCCAGATCACCGATCGTTGCCACGGCGTCGCGCTCGTCGTCATAGCCGTAGTTGACCAGGTGCACCGCCACCCCGTCGTCCAGCCGGTGCAGGTTGACCGCGATCCCGTTGCTCGCCACCACCTGCGGCCCGCCGGGCAGCCCGGCCGGTACGTCGGCCAGCGCGCAGGACGTCAGGCTGGGATGCTTCCGCAGGCGGTCGCGGGCCGAGGACGACTCGTTGATCGCGAGATCGCCGGTGGCCAGCAGGTGGCCACCGCCGTCCAGGTACTCGAGCAGGGCCTCGACCTGGTGCTCGGTCAGCCACCAGCAGCCGGGCAGCACGACGGTCCGGTACGCCGCCAGGTCGGTCGCCGAGAACCGGTCACCGGCCAGCCCGCCGTCGGTGGCCAGCACCACGTCGAAGGGCACCGACGCCCGGGACAGAGACTCGGTGGCCCGCCGGAAGGGCACCTCCACCGTCTCGTCACGCGCGTTCACCAGGTTGTCCCCGGAGTCGGCCTGGCTGACCAGCGCCCGCTGGCTGACCACGCCGTAGACGACCGCCACCTCGTGCCCGCTCCGCGGCGACCGCAGGGCCTCGGTCTCGGCGACGAAGTCCTGGATATCGGTCAGCAGCCCGTGCGGGGCCCAGAACGAGTCCGGGATCGTGGCGCCCATCCAGGACCCGTACGGGACGCTCATGTTGGCGCCGAAGGCCGCGGCCTCGTACAGGCTGAGCCGTAGCCGGTCGTAGCCGCGGCCGACGGACAGAGCGTCCACCAGCCCCGGCACGATCCCGCCGTACGGGTTCTCCACCACGATCACGTCAGGAACGTCGGCGTAGCGCCGGAAGGCGTCGACGTAGCGGTACCACTCCGGCTGCCGGTAGGTGGTGTTGCGCATCTCGGTGATGATCAGGTCGACTTCGGCGGCCAGCGGGAGGTAGTGCGGGTCGAGGTTGAAGAAGTTGCCCGAGACCAGCACCTCCCGACCGACGCTGCGGCCGTAGGCACGCGCGTAGTGGGCCAGCTCGGTGAAGTGGGTGGTGATCGCCGCGCACTGGTAGGCGTAGTAGTCGCCGAACAGCGGGGTGCCGGCCTGGTCGGTGCGGAAGTCGTACCCGCGCTCGCGCAGCCAGTCGCCGTAGTGGAAGGTGCTCAGGTCCACCCCGGCCAGCTCGGCCGGCGGCTCCAGCCGCTCGGACAGGTGGCGGCGGAAGCCGGCCATGCAGTCCTTGCAGAAGCAGGCGCCGTACTGCATCGCCCCCAGCGGCAGCTCGGCCTCGTCGAGCTGGATGCCGTCGACCCCGGCGTCGATCTGGATCCGGATGACCGCCTTCAGGTACTCCCGCCAGACCGGGTTGTTGCGGTCCATGTAGAAGCACTGGTGCTCGCGGTCGGGGCACTCCACCCAGCGGGCGTGGCACGGGTTCTGGTCGATGTCGCGGGCCACGCACTCGGTGATCAGGTCGGTGACCGGCTCACCGGCGCTGTTGGTCAGACCGCCCGGGAAGTACGTCTCGAAGGCCGGCCACAGGCTCGGATAGCGGTTGGAGGAGAACTCCCGCAGCCCGAGCCAGTCCCGATGGCCCACCCCGCGCAGCTCGTTCAGGGCCAGGATCTCGGTCTCGTTCTCGTTCAGCTCGACCGGAAACTCCCAGCCCTGGGCCTCGAACACGATGCCCATCACCTGGATGCCCTTGGCGTGGCAGGCGGCGATGAACTCGGAGTCGTTGACGAAGCCGTAGAACCGGGCCCGCGGCTCGACCGGCCCGAACGCCTCCTGCTCTAGGTAGGGCAGGGCCAGCGAACCGCCGCCGAGCGCGGACCACACCAGCATCGTCGCCCGGTAGTCGACCAGGTCGTCCACCATCCGCAGCCGGCGCGGCGGCAGACTCGGGTGATAGCAGTGCTGCCGGGGGAACCACGCGTCGAAGTAGACGCCACGATGCATGGGCTAGACCTCGTCTCGGTCGTGGTGGGATGTGCGCTGAGCCTGTCGAAGCGCGGCGAGTGGCCCTTCGACAGGGGCTCTCCTGAGCTTGTCGAAGGGCTCAGGGCGCATGTCAGCCGGTCGCCTCAGGCGTTCGCATACTCATTACCCGCGCGGTCCTCGCCGCGGGCGAGCCAGATCTTCCAGCCCTTGTTCTGCTCCACCGGCATCATCTTCACCGAGGCCGGGAAGTAGCGCATGGTGTAGCCCGTTCGCCGGGTCTGGCTCCGGTTCGGCTTCGCACCGTGCACGATCCGACCGTCGTGCAGGGAGAACTCGCCGCGCTCGAGCTCGAAGTCCACCGCCTGGCTCTCGTCGACGTCCGGGATCTCGGCGTGGAAGGTCTGCACCGTCATGTCGGTGGGCACGTAGTTGTCGTGGAACCCGCCGGCCAGATGGGAGCCCGGGATCACCCGCATGCAGCCGTTCTCCCGGTTGCTGGGACCGCCGATGGCCAGCCACACCGTGACGATCTGGTCATACCGGTCGAACCGGCCGTTCCAGTACGCGGAGTCCTCGTGCCAGGGGGTCGCCCGGCCGACCTGCGGGTCCTTGGAGATGAAGTGGCTGGTCCACAGGGCGATGTCCGGACCGACCAGCGGCTCGACGGTATCCAGCACCTCGTCGCTGAGCAGGAAGTCCAGCAGCCGCGGGTCGCGGAAGTGCGGGGTGTCCAGCTCGTCGGAGAGCTTGTCGCCCTTGTCGGCCAGGTGCTCCTGGAAGATCGCCTCGAGCGCGTCCAGCTTCTCCGGCGCGAACATCTGACGACCGGGCAGCAGGTACCCGTCCGCACGGAAGCGGGCGACCTCGTCGTCGGTGAGCATGGGTGGCAACGTTCTCCTTCGGTCAGGATGCCTTGTCGAAGTAGCGGACCAGCTCGGCGAACAGGTCGAGGTCCTCGACGAAGTCCTCCGGACTCGTCTTGGGTGTCCCGCCCGTCGTGGCCATGGCGTGGAAGTACTCCAGCTCGTGGGTGTAGGGGTCCTTCAGGTGCGGGCGACGCACGCTCCGGGTGATGGCGTCTCCCGCGGTCTCCTCCACGATCAGCGTGGTCGGCAGGTGGCGGACGTACGGGGTGTCGTACTGCACCCGCATGCTGGCCAGGTCGCCGTAGACCTCGAGGTGGGCGTCGAAGCGCAGCTGCTCGTCGACACCGGTCTCGTAGCAGACGACGTAGTCGCCGTAGTCCAGCAGCGCGGCGATGTAACCGCCGTCGCGCCACTGCCGCGCGGCGTGCACTCCGGCCGGTGGCCCGAGCAGCTCCCGCATGGCGGACAGGTCATGGCTGCCCAGTCCGCAGAGCAGTCGGTACGCGCCGGCCACGGCCGGCGGAACGTCGCCGATCGCGTCCGCGACGAGGCGCCGCCCACGGTCCCAGCGCTCCTCCAGCGCGGACCGGTCGAGGTCGTCGGGCCGGAGAACGTGGGCGGTCTGGTCGATGATCAGCCGGTTGCGCCCGATCACGTCGTGCACCCGGGCGAAGTTGATCCGGCCCAGGCTCGGCAGCCGCTCGACCGCGTCGAGGAACGCCGGCGCGAAACGGCGCATGTAGCCGACCATCACCGTGGCGCCACTGCGGTCCCGGGCGGCGATGATCGCTTCGGCCTCCCGCGGCGAGAGGCACATCGGCTTCTCGACCAGCACGTGCAGCCCGTGGTCCAGGGCGTCCACCACGCACTCGGCGTGGTACTCGTCGCTGTTCAGGACCAGGACCGCGTCGATGCCGCCGGCCGCGATCAGCTCGGTCGAGCTGGCGTAACGGCGGGGGATGGCGAAGCGGTCGCCGACCTGCTGCACCAGCGTCGGCGAGATGTCGCAGCCCGACTCGACCGTGAACAGCTGCGGCAGCGCCGCCAGCACCGGGAGGTGGACGACCTGAGCCACCTCGCCCAGGCCGATCACCCCGACCCTGAGCACACTCATCCGCGACGCGACGGCCACAGCGCCCGGCGACGCGGAGCCTGGTGGAGCTCGCGCCGCAGCGCCCGGTAGGCCGGCTTGGGGTTGAGGTCCTCGTCGTAGGGCAGCGGACGGCGAGCCGCGCCGTCCTCGCGCGGGTAGTCCTCCTGCAGCCAGGTGTAGCGGTCGGACAGCCCGAACGTGATCAGCGACTTGACCGCTGGGTTCGCCAGCGCGGTGTCCAGGTACTCGGCGTAGATCTCCGCGACGCCGGCGTCCCGCGGCTTGATCTCGGCCGGCAGCCCGTCGTCGAGCACGTCCATCTCGGTGATCAGGATCTTCAGGCCCCGGTCGGAGATGCGCCGAAGGAACCG
>DASQVF010000086.1:0-2912 GCA_035640915.1 Propionibacteriaceae bacterium | reverse complement strand
CACGGTCGTACCTTATTCCCGCCGGTGATCGCCACCGGGGCATTTCCGGGCTGTCATTCGAGCGTGTCTGAGTCGTCCTCGTCGTCGTCGGAGTCACCACCAGGCACTCGGCAGGCCCGTTCCAGCAGCAGCCCCACACCGCACAGCGCCAGGCCGGCCACCACGGCGACCGCGGACCGGATCACCCGGTCCCGGGGTGCGGCGGCGTCCAACCGAGCCAGGAACATCAGCGCGTAAGCGAGGTAGCCGCCGGCGACCAGGGCGCCGGCCAGCGCCGAGGCCTTGCCGAGGACCAGCAGCCCCACCGCCCGGGACGGCTCCATCCGCTCGTGGCGGACCTGGATCCGCTGGTGGGTGGTGTACGCCAGCCCGCCGACCAGGGCCGCCACGACGACCAGCGCGATCG
The DNA here is from genome assembly GCA_035640915.1 of Propionibacteriaceae bacterium. Lineage (GTDB taxonomy): Bacteria > Actinomycetota > Actinomycetes > Propionibacteriales > Propionibacteriaceae > Microlunatus. Next base: position 2,506 of record DASQVF010000086.1, on the reverse strand, counting down.
GAGCCGACCAGGGCACCTCCGGCGGCGTCAGGTCGAAGGCGTTGCCGATGACCACCAGCAGCCAGCCGGCCAGGCCGCCGAACAGGGCGGCCACCACCAAGGCCCGAAGCGGGGTCAGCTCTATGGAGCCGCCGGACGGCGGGGACGGGGCAGTCAAGTCAGCGCCCGGGCGTGACCACTAGTCGCGCTCGATCACCAGGTCGTCGCGACGGACCACACCGGAGGTGTCGGCCTCGGCGAGCAGGTCACCGATCGCCCCCTTGCCCTGGATCTCACCGGTGGGGTCGATCTCGTACCACGGCACCAGCACGAACGCGCGCTCATGCGCCAGCGGGTGCGGCAGCTTCAGATCCGGGCGCTCCACCTCGGCATCCCCCACGGTGATCAGGTCGACGTCCAGGGTCCGCGGTCCCCACTTGACCGCGTCCCGGTCCCGGCCGAACGCGTCCTCGATAGCCAACGCCCGTTCCAGCAGGGTGCGCGGAGCGAGGGTGGTCTCGGCGACCAGGACCATGTTGAGGAACTTCGGGCTGTCCGCCGGCCCGCCGACCGGCTCGGTCTCGTAGACCGAGGACACGTCGACCAGGATGATGTCCGGAGTGTCGCTGAGCGCGTCCACGGCGCCCTGCAGGTTGGCCAGCCGGTCGCCCAGGTTGGAACCGATGGAGTAGACGACCTTGCGCAGCGGCTTCATCCCGCTCAGGGTGTCGGCATCGATGGCGTGCGGGTTGGGACTGGTCATCTCGTCATCTGCTCCTTGTCAGCGAGACCGCGACGTCGGCAACCGGAACCGGCATCGGCGCGTGGGGTTTGTGCACCGTCACCTCCACCCGCTGGACGGCCGGGTACCCCAGGCACGTCCTGGCGATCCGCTCGGCCAGCGCCTCGATCAGGTTCAGCGGATCCCGCTCCACGTCGGCGACCACGGCCCGAGCCAGCGAACCGTAGTCGACCGTCTGATCAAGATCATCATCGGCCGCCGCCGCGGACAGATCCAGCTCGCAGCTCAGGTCGATGATGAACGGCTGGCCCTGCTGCCGTTCCTCGGCGAAGACGCCATGGTGGCCGTATCCGGTGATGCCGGTGAGGGTGATCCGGTCGACTCCCGGGGCAGCCGCAACCAGCGCGTGCTCCGGTGCCGATGCGGTCATGTCCCCTCCTGACGTGGGAGACCTTATCCTCTCCGGTACGCCCCGCCAATGGCTCACCGGCAGGCGGGCAAAGATGTGATCAACCTCCCGCCGACCCGGTGAACAAGGGGTGAACACCTCGGCAAACGCGGGGTGCGAGCGAGCGTCCGAAACGGGGTGGTCAACGGTTCGTCCGCGCCTGCGTCGGGAGGTTCGGCTGATGATCCTGACCGCTAACGGCCGCGCAGGCGCTCGGCTACCGCGATCGCATCCCTACTGGGCCGGACGGCGTGCACCCGCACCCCCCAAACCCGGTGGCGGGCCAGCTCGAAGGTGAGGGCGGTGGTGGCATCGTCCCGCTCCCGGGCGGGCCGGGACCGGCCGGTCGGATCGGCCAGTAGTGTGCCCAGGAAGGTCTTGCGCGACACTCCCATCAACAACGGCCGGCCCAGTCGGTCCAGCTCGTCCATCCGCTGCAGCAGTTCCCAGTTGTGCTCGCCGGTCTTGGCGAAGCCGAATCCCGGGTCGAGGATCAGCCGCTCAGGGTCGATTCCCGCCCGCTCGGCCCGGACCGCCTGCTCGTCCAGCTCCGCGACCACCTCGCGCACCACGTCCGCGTACGTCGCCCGGCTCTGCATGTCGGTCGAGTGGCCGCGCCAGTGCATGCAGACGTAAGGGACTTCCGCCTCGGCGACCAGCCCGAGCATCGCCGGGTCGGCCTGGCCGCCGGACACGTCGTTGACCAGTCGGGCACCGGCGTCCAACCCAGCCGCCGCGACTTCCGCCCGCATGGTGTCGATGCTGATGTAGGTCGCCGCGGAAAGGGCGCGAACCACCGGCAGCACGCGGCGCAGCTCCTCCTCCACCGGCGGACGTTCCGCTCCGGGCCGGGTGGACTCGCCGCCGACGTCCACGATGTCGGCGCCCTCGGCGATGAGCTCGAGGCCGTGGGCGATCGCGGCCTCGGGGTCGAACCACTGCCCGCCGTCGGAGAACGAGTCGGGAGTGACGTTGACCACGCCGACCACCAGCGTGCGGCCCGGCTGCGGGAGGCCGGGAACGACACGGTGCTCAGCCAGAGGCTTCACCTGGCCGACCTTAGACTCATCCGGTGTCCGGATACTCGAGTGGGCCGCCGTACGGTCGCGGCGGGCGCCGGCGGAGGTCCGGAGCGGTGAAGTCGGTCGGCGTCATCGCCGCCATCGTCCTCGCCGTGGTGATCGGACTACAGGTGGTCGGCCGACTCGGGCTCGGACCGGACACTTCGGGACTGCTGGCGGGAGGCAGCGCCCCCACGGCCGGCCCGACCACCCCGGCCAGCCGGCCATCGGCCGTAGGGCCGCCGCCGAACGCGGGCGCTCCGTCGGCGACCCCCC
>DASQVF010000085.1:0-3002 GCA_035640915.1 Propionibacteriaceae bacterium | reverse complement strand
TGGCCTGGAGCTGGTGGTGTACCGCCGGACGGTCGCCCAATCCGGCACGCGGGAGCCAGGGTTCGAGGTGGAGCTCAACTCGGGTGCCCGGATGGAGTTCCGGGCGACGTACGGCGTGGATGACCGACCCGCCGCCGATGGTCGGTTCTGGTACGCGCTGGACCGCAGCATCCTGCGCCAGAGCGGTTATGTGCTCTTCGGCCCGCCGGCGGAGGAGATGTTCGCCGACCTGTCCCCGGCCGACCTCCGTGCTCTGCTGGGAGAGGTACTCAGCTGGTGGCTCGCCCGGCCGACGCCATCGGATGATCGGCCCGCAGCGGGAGCAGAGGACGCGGTCCTGGGCGCCTGCCGCTCGCTGGTGAGGTTTCGCGACGGCGTGTGGCTGTCCAAGGATGCGGCGGGCCATCGGCTTGTGGAGCTGGGGATTTCCGCCGAGCTGATCGGGCGCTGTCTGCAGGCGCGCCGGGGCGGCGCCGCACCGAACCAGGTCGAGGCACGCGCCTTCCAGCAGGAGGTCCTCGACGAGATCCGTGGCTGACCGCTCAGGGGGACGTCAGCGCCCGGCCACCTCGTCGCCGGCACTTCGGGGCAGCCGGAGTGCCCCGACCAGCGGCCAGACCATCGAGACGGCGAGCACGACGAACGCGACGGAGTAGGGCCAGGCGGGCAAGGCCGACGGGCCCAGGTAGCGGTCGGCGAGGCGGACGACGACCGCCCCTAGGGCGATACCGAGCGCGGCCGCGACCTGCTGGAGGGTGGAGGCGAGCGTGTTCGCGTCGGACATGTGCGCGGTGTCGATGTCGGCGAACTGCAGGGAGTTGTAGGCGCTGAAGCCCGTGGACCGGAAGACTCCGCTGAGCACCAGGAGCGCGGCCACCCACGTCAGTGGCGATTCCACGCTCAGCGTGGCGATGAGGCCGAAGACGACGCCGCCGGCGGCGATGCTGACGATCAGCGCGGGGCGGAACCCGAACCGCCGGATGAGCGGGCTGGTAGCGGGTTTGATGGCCACGTTCCCCACGAAGAGCAGCAGCACCATGCTCCCGGCCAGGACGGGGCTCCAGCCGAACCCGACCTGGAACATCAACGGCAGCAGGAACGGGGCGGCGCTGATCACCATCCGGTACACCGATCCGCCGACGTTGGCGGCACGGAAGGACGGCTGGCGCATCGCTCTGAGGCGCAGCAGGGGGGAGGGGGTGCGTCGGAGCCACCACCAGCTCACGACCGCGAGCACCGAACCGGCCGCGCTGATGGCGACCAGACCGGCCGAATTGACACCGGTAGCGGAGCCGACGAGCTCGGCCCCGACCAGGAGGCACAACAGGAAGCCGGCGCAGAGCAGGAATCCGACCCAGTCCAACGGGCCTACGGACGGCGCCTTCTCCGCGGGGACGATCCGGCTGGCAACGAGGAAGGCCACCACCCCGAGCGGAAGGTTGATCAGGAAGATCCAGTGCCAGCTGGCGACCGAGACGATCCAGCCGCCCATGGCCGGGGCGAGCACCGGGGCGAGCAGCGCCGGCCAGGTCAGGTACGCCGTCGCGTCGAGGAGGTCCCGCTTCGCCGTCGCCCGCAGCACCACCAGTCGACCGACCGGGACCATCATCGCGCCGCCGATCCCCTGCAGGATCCGCGCGCCGACGAGCATGGCCAGGCTGCCGCTGAGGGCGCAGAGGGCGGAGGCCACCGTGAACGTGGTGATGGCCCAGAGCAGGATCCGACGGCCGCCGAAGCGGTCGGTGAGCCAGCCGCTGACCGGGATCCCGACGGCGATGGTCACCAGGTAGGTCGTGATCGCGACATTGATGTCGACGGCGCCCACGCCGAGGTCGGCCGCCATCGCCGGTGCCGCGGTGGCGATGATGGTGCCGTCCAGGTTCTCCATGAAGAAGGTCCCGGCGACCAGGAGCGCCAGCGGCCGGTTCAGCTCACTGCGACGGACGGGCCGGGACGACACCACGGCGGCAAGGTACCCACCCGGGCGAAGCGCCCTCGCCGATGCCGCTAGACGACCAGCGGGTTGGCCACGTCGAGGCGACCGTGTTCGATCAGCCAGCGGATGCCGTCCAGCACCGCGGCCTCGGGCTCGTAGGCCGGGGCGTAGCCCAGCAGCGAGCGCGCCTTCTCGATCGAGGCGTACTGGCTGCGGGAGAGGTGCTCCCAGCTGGAGTCGGCGTACTCCGGCGTGGTGCCGGAGCGGAACTCGGTCCAGGTCACCGAGCGGGTCCGGACCGGCTGCCCGAACCAGCCCGACGCGATCTCGAGGAAGCCGCGGGCCGTCAGCGCCGAGGGGGCGACCACGTTGAACGACTCCCCCGCCGCTGCGTCCCGGTGCTCGACGGCGAGCTGGAACGCCTGAGCCACGTCGTCGGCGTGGACGTGGTGCATCAGCTCGGCACCCAGTCCAGGGACGGCGATCTCCTGACCGGCGGAGACCGCGTACCAGACGCCGGGGTCGAGGCTTCCGAGTGGCCCGATGGGCATCCAGCCCGGGCCGCTGATGTGGCCGGGCTGCAGCACCGTGGTGGGCAGACCGCCGGCCTGGCTCTCGGCGATCAGGAAGTCGGCGATGGCGGCCTTTCGCGTCCCGTACTCGCCGAACGCCGGAGACGGGTCGTCCTCCCGCATCGGCTGCTTGACGCTCGCCCCGTACCGCCAGATGCTCCCGCAGTGGACGAGATGCCGGCACCGTCCGCGGATGGCCTGGACCAACGTGACCGCCGAGTCGAGGGTGAAGCAGATCATGTCGATGACCACGTCGGCCTCGAGCGCAGCGACGCGCTCCCCGAACGTCTCGGCCGCGTCCTCCGCCGCCCGGTCGACCGAGATCTGCTCCACCTGTGACCAGGCCTCGTCGTCGACATAGGGCGTGCTCGACCCTCGGGTCAGGTTGACCACCTCGTGGCCGGCACGGACGAGCCGCGGAACCAGGAAGGAGCCGACGTGGCCGCTGCCACCGATCACCACGATGCGCATGGCACCTGACCCTAGCCATGAGC
>DASQVF010000084.1:0-11694 GCA_035640915.1 Propionibacteriaceae bacterium | reverse complement strand
TGCGCGTACTCCTCGGGCCGGCCGAGCCGCGGCGGGTGCGGCACCTGCGCCTCCAGGTTGTCCTTGGTGTCGCCCGGCAGCCCGGCCATCATCGGCGTCTCCATCACCCCCGGCGCGATGGTCATCACCCGGATCGCCTGCTGGGCGAGGTCGCGGGCCCCGGTCAGGGTCAGCGAGACCACGCCGCCCTTGCTCGCCGCGTACGCCGCCTGGCCGATCTGACCGTCGAAGGCCGCCACACTCGCGGTCATCACGACCAGGCCCCGGTCGCCGTCGACCGGCTCGTTGGCCATCATGGCCGAGGCGGCGAGACGCAGCACGTTGAACGTGCCCACCAGGTTGATCTCCACCACGGTGCGGAACGCCTCCAGCGGCAGCAGCCCGCGCTTGCCGATCACCCGGCCGGGCGTGGCCACCCCGGCGCAGTTCACCGCGACGCGCAGCACCCCCATGCCGGCCGCCGCATCGACGGCACCCTGCACCTGCTCCTCGTCGCGGACATCGGCGGCCACGAACCGGACCCGGTCCCCGAGCTCCGCGGCGACCTCGGCCCCCGGCGAGGACGGCAGGTCGAGGATCACCGCCCGGGCGCCCGTCCCGGTCAGCGCCCGGACGGTGGCCAGCCCGAGCCCGGAGGCCCCGCCGGTGACCAGGACGACGTCCTCCTCGCCGAGCTTCACGGGTTCGATCCCGAGAGCCCCGGACCGCCTAGCGGTGTTCGAAGCAACTGTCGGGCGATCACCAGCCGCTGGATCTGGTTCGTCCCCTCGAAGATCTGGGTCACCTTGGCCTCCCTCATGTAGCGCTCGGCCGGGAAGTCCCGGGTGTAGCCGTAGCCGCCCAGCACCTGGACCGCGTCCGTGGTCACCCTCATGGCTGTGTCGGTGGCCACCATTTTGGCCACGGCCGCATCCCGGGTGAAGGGCCGTCCCCCGTCCCGCTTGCGCGCCGCCTGCAGGTAGCAGGCCCGCGCCGTGTCGACGCCCGCCGCCATCTCGGCCAGCAGGAACTGCAGACCCTGGAACTCCGCGATCGGCCGGCCGAACTGCTCCCGCCCGCGGGCATAGTCCACCGCCAGGTCCAGCGCCGCCTGGGCCAGCCCGGTCGCGCAGGCGGCGATGCCCAGCCGGCCCGAGTCCAGCGCGGCCAGGGCGATCTTTCTGCCCTGGCCCTCGGCGCCGATCAGCTGGTCGTCGCCCACGTGCACCGCATCGAAGTAGAGAGCGGTGGTCGGCGATGCGGTCAGGCCCATCTTGTGCTCCGGAGCACCGAAGCTCAGCCCGGGTGCGGGCGCCGGGAGATGGAAGCAGCTGATCCCGCTCCCGTTCTCACCGGTCCGCACGAAGGTGGTGTAGAAGTCGGCGACCCCACCGTGGCTGATCCAGGCCTTGGCCCCGCTGATCGCGTAGCCCTCGGCCGCCCGCTTGGCCCGGGTCGTCATACCGGCGATGTCCGACCCGGCCTGCGCCTCGGACAGCGCGTACGCCCCCAGCCGCTGGCCACCGACCAGGTCGGGAAGGTACCTCTGCCGCTGGGCCTCGGTTCCCAACGTCGCCAGCGGGTAAAGGGACATGACGTGGACGGAAACCGCGAGGCCGACCGTCATCCAGGCCGCCGCGAGCTCCTCGAGGACCTGCAGGTAGACCTCGTACGGCTGCCCGGATCCCCCGTACTCCTCGGGATAGGGCAGCCCCAGCACCCCGGACTCGCCCAGCATCCGCAGCTTGTCCCGGGGAAACGTCCCGGCGGCCTCCGCGGCGGCGGCGCACGGCGCCAGCTCGGCGGCCGCGATCTCGCGCACCAGCTCGACCAGGTCCGCTCCCTCCTGGGTGGGCAGCAGGCGGTCGACCGTCATCTCGTTCCTCGTCCTCCGCGATCCGCGGTACTCGGCAGAGTACGATAGTACCGCTATGGTTGCCGTTTTCCCTGAGCCTCGGCTGACCAGCCGGCAGACCCACCTGCGCGATGCGCTGGTGGAGATGGTGCTCAGGGAGGGGTTCAGCCGGCTGACCATGGACCAGGTGGCCGCCGGGCTGAACTGCTCCAAGCGCACCCTGTACGCGCTGGCCGCGAGCAAGGAACAGCTCGCCGTGCTCGCGGTGCGGCACTTCTTCAAGCGAGCCACCGAACAGGTGGAGACCGCGATCGCCGCCACCCGGAACCCGGCGCGCCGAGTGACCGGCTATCTGGAGGCGGTGGCCGAGGCGCTGCGGCCGGCATCCCGGGCCTTCCGGGACGATCTGGCCCACTTCGCGCCCGCGGCGGAGATCTACGAGCAGAACACCGTCGCCGCGGCCCACCGGGTCCGCGAGCTCATCGACGAGGGCACTCGGGCCGGCGTGTTCCGTCGGGTGCCGGCCCAGTTCGTCAGCGAGGTGGTGACGGCCACCATGCGTCGGATCACCAGCGGCGAGATCACCGCGGCGACCGGGTTGAGCGACGCCGAGGCCTACGCGGAGCTGGCCCGGCTGGTGGTCGCGGCCGTCCGCCGCTGAGCGGCCCTCGGCGCCAGCACCACCGACGCAATATCCTGCCCGAATGGAGGACGACCTGCAGCAGCTCGGTGAGGTGCTGATCAGCACCGCGGCGCGGATGGTGCGCTGGGCGCCGAGAGATCAGGGCCCTCAGATAAGTCTCGCGGCGGCCCGGTTACTGGCCCGGCTGCACGACAACGGTCCCACCCGGATCAGCGACCTGGCCACGGCCGAACGCTGTTCCCAGCCGACGATCACCAACCACGTGAAGCGGCTCGAGGCCGCCTCGCTGGTGGAGCGCGAGATCGACCCGCACGACGGCCGGGTCTGCATCATCGCCCTGACCGAGTCCGGCGAGGGTGAGCTGGTCCGGATGCGGGCGGCGATCGGCGCCGGTCTCGAGCCCTACCTCGCCAGACTGAGCGAGCCCGACCGGCAGTCCCTGGCCGACGGCCTCGCGGTCATGCAGCGCCTGATGACGGATAAGGAACCCAGTCCGTGACCTTCCGCCTCTACGACACCGCCACCCGCGCGGTGCGCGACTTCGAGCCCGTGGCGCCGGGGAAGGTGTCGATCTACCACTGCGGCCTGACCGTCCAGGCTGCCCCGCACCTGGGCCACATCCGCAAGGAGGTGGTTTTCGACGTACTGCGCCGCTGGCTGACCTGGTCCGGGTACGAGGTGACGGTGATCGCCAACGTCACCGACATCGACGACAAGATCCTGGCCAAGTCGCACCTCCAGGGCGTGCCGTGGTACGCCTTGGCCTACCGGTTCGAGCGCGAGCTGCACACCGCCTACGCCGCTCTGGGCTGCCTGCCGCCGACCTACGAGCCGCGGGCGACCGGCCACGTGCCGGAGATGCTCGAGCTGATCAAGGTGCTGATCGACCGCGGCCACGCCTACGCCGCCGCCGACGGTTCCGGGGACGTGTACTTCGACGTCTGCTCCTGGCCGGCGTACGGGTCGCTGTCCAACCAGCGCATCGAGGACATGGAGCCGGCCGGCGACGCGGACCCGCGGGGCAAGCGGGATCCGCGCGACTTCGCGCTGTGGAAGGGACACAAGCCGGAGGAGCCGTACTCGGCGAGCTGGCCGGCGCCGTGGGGGCGCGGCCGGCCGGGTTGGCACCTGGAGTGCTCGGCGATGGCCGGGAAGTACCTCGGCGACGAGTTCGACATCCACGGCGGCGGGCTGGACCTGCGCTTCCCGCACCACGAGAACGAGCTGGCTCAGTCGAGCGCCGCCGGGCAGAAGTTCGCCCGGTACTGGATGCACAACGCGCTGCTCACCGCGGCCGGGGAGAAGATGAGCAAGTCCCTGGGCAACGGGGCGCTGGTGTCGGAGGTGACCAAGCGCTTCCCGGCCCGGGCGGTCCGGCTCTACCTGACCCAGCCGCACTACCGCTCGACGGTGGAGTACTCCGACGAGGCGCTCGCCGAGACGGCCGCCGCGCTGGCCCGGATCGACAACTTCGTCGAGCGGGCGACCGAGCTGGTGGGAACCCCGGAGACCGCCGTGCCGGAGGCCTTCGTGTCGGCGATGAACGACGACCTGGGGACACCGGCCGCGGTCGCCGTGCTGCACGCGGCCGTCCGGGAGGGGAATGTCGCCCTGGACGCCGGCGATCGGGACCGGGCGCGGGACCGGCTGGCCGAGGTCAGCGGGATGCTGACCGTGCTGGGGCTCAACGCCGACAGCCCGTCCTGGGCCGACTCCGCTGCGGACCGGCGGCTGGAGGGCGTGGTCGACGGGCTGGTCGCCGCACTGCTGGCCCAGCGGCAGGAGGCCCGGGCGCGGCGCGACTTCGCCGCCGCTGACGCCATCCGCGATGGGCTCGCCGGCCTGGGGGTGGAGGTCTCCGACACTCCGACCGGGACCCGCTGGTCGCTGTCCGGACGCGGAGCCTGACGTGCCGGGGAACAGCCAGCGCAAGGGGGCGGTCCGGCGCAAGGGCAAGGGCAACACCGCCGGGTCCGGCGGCCGGGTGCGCCGAGGGCTCGAGGGTCGGGGTCCCACTCCCAAGGCCGAGGACCGGCCGTACCACCCGGCCCACAAGGCGAAGAAGGCCGCGGCGCGGTCCCGATCGGCGACAGGTCCGGCGCCACGAACCGGGCGGCCCGGTGCCGGACCGGAGTGGGTGGCGGGCCGCAACGCCGTGCTGGAGGCGATGACCGCCGAGATCCCGGTGAAGACGGCCTACGTCGCGGAGGGGGCGGAGCGGGACGACCGGCTGCGGGACATTCTCCGGCTCGCGGCCGAGCGCGGCACCGGGCTGCTGGAGGTCACCCGCGCGGAGCTGGACCGGCTGACCGGTGGGGCGATCCACCAGGGCGTGGCCCTGCAGCTGCCCGCCTATGAGTACCTCCACCCCGACGACCTGCTGGCCGACGCTCTGGACGCCGACACCGAGCCGCTGATCGTCGCCCTGGACGGGGTGACCGACCCGCGAAACCTGGGCGCGGTCGTCCGCTCGGCGGCGGCGTTCGGCGCCTCTGGTGTCCTGATCCCTGAGCGACGCGCGGCGGGCATGACGGCCGCGGCGTGGAAGACCTCGGCCGGTGCGGCGGCCCGGCTGCCGATCGCCCGGGCCACCAACCTCAACCGGGCGCTGCGCGCGTACGCCGACGCGGGGTTCGCGCTGATCGGACTGGACGGGCGGGCGGAGGTGACCATCGACCAGGTCGACGAGGCCGGGAGGCCGGTGGTGCTGATCGTGGGCAGCGAGGACAGCGGCCTGTCCCGGCTGGTCCGGGAGGCGTGCGACACCGTGGCCGCGATCCCCATCAGCGGCGGCGTGGAGTCGCTGAACGCCGGCGTGGCCGCCGGGATCGCGCTCTACGAGATCAACCGGCGGCGCGCCACTGCTCCCTGAGCCTGTATGCGTCCTGAGCCTCCGCCTATGCGCCCTGAGTCTCCGCCCCTGCGCCCTGAGCTTGTCGAAGGGTGCCCGACCGCCTGCACCCTTCGACAGGCTCAGGGCGCATGGAGGGGCTCAGGCACATAGCTCCTAGACGGGCCGGGCGATCTTGCGGCTCTTGCGGGGCGCGCTGGCCGGTGGGACGACGGGGCCGATGTCGCCGTCGGGCGCCTCGTCCAGGTCGACCATCACCGGGGCGTGGTCGCTCGGACCGCTGCCCTTGCGGGCCAGCCGGTCGACCCAGGCGGCCGCGACCCGGTCGGCGACCGCCGACCCGGCCAGCACCAGGTCGATCCGCATCCCCAGGTCCTGGTGGAACATCCCGGCCCGGTAGTCCCAGTAGGTGAAGACCCGCTCGCGGTCCGGCCAGCGCCGGCGGACCACATCGACCAGGCCCAGCGCCTCCAACTCGCGCAGGGCGTCACGCTCCGGCACCGTCACATGGGTCGAGCCGATGTAAGCGTCCGGGTCGTAGACATCCTCGTCGGCCGGCGCGATGTTCATGTCGCCGCACACCACCGCCCTGGCCACGTCACCCGCAGCGACCATCTCCCGCAGCGCCTCCAGCCAGCGCAGCTTGTAGAGGTAGTGCGGGTCGTCCGGAGTGCGGCCGTTCGGCACGTAAACCGACGTCACCCTCAGGCCCCCGCAGGTCGCGGTCAGCGCCCGCGCCTCGGGCTCAGCCGCGTCGTCCGGGTACCGCGGCGCCTCCGGTAGCCCGCGGACCACGTCCTCCAGCCCGGCCCGGGACAGCAGGGCCACGCCGTTCCACCGGCCCTGGCCGTAGTGGGCGACCTCGTATCCCCGCTCGGCCAGCGCCACGTCGAACTGGGCAGCGAACTCGGCGTCGGAGAGCTTGGTCTCCTGCAGGCAGACCACGTCCGGCGAGCGCTGATCCAGCCACGGCAGCAGCCGGGGCTCCCGGACCTTGGCCGAGTTGACGTTCCAGGTGGCGAGCCGCATCCAGTCTTCCTACACCACGACGGTGACGATCCGGCCGGGCACCACGATCACCCGCTTGGGCACCCGCCCGTCCAGGCTGTGGGCCACCCGGTCCAGGGCGGCCGCCTCGATCGTCGCCGCCTCGGCATCGGCCGGCACCTCGATCTTGCCGCGCAGCTTGCCGTTGACCTGCACCGGGTACAGCACGGTCTCGGCCACCATCCGCGCCGGGTCGGCCACCGGGAACGGCTGGTACGCCAACGACTCGGCATGCCCCAGCCGGGACCACAGCTCCTCGGCCACGTGGGGCACCAGCGGTGCGGCCAGCAGCACCATCGGCTCCACCAGGCTCCGCGGCAGCGGACCGGACGCCGCCAGCGCGGTCAGCCGGTTGTTCAGCTCGGTCAGCCGGGCCACCGCGGTGTTGAACCGCAGCGCGGTGTAGTCCGCGATCACCCGGTCGATGGTGCGGTGCAGCAGGCTCAGCGTCTCGGCATCCACCGAATCCTCACCGTCGGCCTCCGCGTCCAGCGGCCTCTCGTCGGCGATCAGCACATCGCCGGTCCGCTCGTCCACCACCAGCCGCCACAGCCGCTGCAGGAACCGCTGCGATCCGACGACGGCCCGGGTCTCCCAGGGCCGGTCGGCATCCAGCGGGCCCGTGCTCATCTCGTACAGCCGGAAGGTGTCGGCGCCGTACTGCTCGCAGATCTCATCCGGGGTGACGACGTTCTTCAGGCTCTTGCCCATCTTCCCGGCCTCGCGCCGCACCGGCTGGCCCTGCCAGATGTAGCCGCCCTTCCCGTCGTCGGTCACCTCGGCCGCCGGCACCACGATGCCCCGCTCGTCCCGGTACGCGTAGGCCTGCACGTATCCCTGGTTGAACAGCCGCCGGAACGGCTCGGCGCTGGAGACCTCCCCCAGGTCGTACAGCACCTTGTGCCAGAACCTGGCGTACAGCAGGTGCAGCACGGCATGCTCGACTCCGCCGACGTACAGGTCGACGCCACCCGGGTCACCGGTGCTGGCGTCGCCGCCATCGCGGGGGCCCAACCAGTAGCGCTCGACCTCCCGGTCGACGAACCGCTCGTCGTTGGCCGGGTCGGTGTAGCGGATCTCGTACCAGCAGGATCCGGCCCACTGCGGCATGGTGCTCAGCTCGCGGCGGTACCTCTGAGGACCGTTGCCCAGGTCCAGCTCGACCTCGGCCCACTCGGTCGCCCGGCCCAGCGGCGGCTCCGGCTCGCTGTCGGCGTCCTCGGGATCGAAGGTCCGCGGGGAGTAGTCGTCGATCTCCGGCAGCTCCAGCGGCAGCATCGACTCCGGCAGGGCGACTGGCAGCCCGGTCTCGTCGTACACGATCGGGAACGGCTCGCCCCAGTAGCGCTGCCGGCTGAACAACCAGTCCCGCAGCTTGTAGATCACCGTTCGCCGGCCGCGACCGGTGGTCTCCAGCCAGCCGACGATCCGCGCCTTCGCGTGCTCCACGGACAGCCCGTTCAGACTGACGTCGTCGTTGGCGGAGTTGATCGCCGGACCGGCTCCCACGTACGCCTCGCCGTCGAAGTCGACCGGCGGCGCCACGGTCCGGACGATCGGCAGCGCGTAGGCGCCGGCGAAGTCCCAGTCCCGCTGGTCCTGGCCGGGCACCGCCATGATCGCGCCCGTGCCGTAGCCCATCAGCACGTAGTCGGCGACGAACACCGGGATCGGCCGACCGGTCGCCGGGTTGGTGGCGTAGCCGCCGGTGAACACGCCGGTCTTGGTCCGGTCCTCGGCGGTCCGGTCCGCCTCGCTGACCGCGGCGGCCTGCGCCCGGTACGCGGCCAGCGCGGCCGCCGGGGTCTCGTGTTCGCCGGTCCACTCCGGCGCCGTCCCTTCGGGCCAGGCCCCCGGGGCCAGCGCGTCGGCCAGCGGGTGCTCCGGGGCCAGCACCATGAAGGTGGCGCCGAAGATCGTGTCCGGGCGGGTGGTGAAGACCTCCAGGGGACCGGCCTCGGTCGGGAAGGCGATGGTGGCGCCGACCGAGCGGCCGATCCAGTTGCGCTGCATGGTCTTGACCGACTCGGGCCAGTCCACCCGGTCCAGGTCGTCCAGCAGCCGATCGGCGTAGGCGGTGATCCGCATCTTCCACTGGGTCAGGGTGCGGGTGAAGACCGGGAAGTTGCCGCGCTCGCTGCGCCGGTCGGCGGTCACCTCCTCGTTGGCCAGCACGGTGCCCAGTCCCGGGCACCAGTTGACCGGCGCCTCGTCCCGGTAGGCCAACCGAAACCCGTCGACCACGCTGCGCTGTTCCGTCTCGGTCAGCTCGGTCCAGGGCCGGCCGTGCGGGGTCGGCCGGATGCCGGCCGCCAGCTCGGTGACCAGGTCGGCGATCGGCCGGGCCCGCCGCTGGTCCGGGTCGAACCAGGAGTTGAAGATCTTCAGGAAGATCCACTGGGTCCACTTGTAGAACGACACGTCGGTGGTGGCGACGCTGCGCCGCTCGTCGTGGGCCAGGCCCAGCCGGCGCAGCTGGCTCCGGTAGGTCTCCACGTTGCGCTCCGTGGTGGTCCGCGGGTGCTGGCCGGTCTGGGCCGCGTACTGCTCGGCGGGCAGGCCGAAGGCGTCGAAGCCCATCGCGTGCAGCACGTTGTGTCCGGTCATCCGCAGGAAACGGGCGTGGACGTCGGTGCCGATGTAGCCCAGCGGGTGACCGACGTGCAGCCCGGCGCCGGACGGGTAGGGGAACATGTCCAGCACGAAGACCTTCGACCGGTCGATCAGGCCCTCGATGGTCGCTCCGCCGCCGCGCGGCCCATCCAGGTCGCCGGTCGGGTTGGGGGTGTGAAAGGTGCCCTCGGCCGACCAGCGCTCCTGCCAGCGCCCCTCGATCTCGTTCGCCAGGGCGGCGCTGTAGCGGTGCGGGGGAACCTCAGCCGGCTCGTCGGTGCTCATCTCGTCCTCGTGGGTTCGGTGGGTGGGCATGAAAAAACCCCTCGCGCAGGAGGGGTTGCCGCGCCGGCAGCGGAAGGTCCGCCAGCCTCAGCGCGGCCCGGGAAGAAGTCGAACCATGCCCACAGGCCAACTATACCGCCTTGCCGCGGCAGCAACGTGAACGATTCGGCTGGCTGGACCCAGCCGAATCGTCCACACTGTTGGGTCAGCGTGAATCGAGCCTCAGGGCATATCCCCCAAACGGTAAAGTTCGTCCGGTGACCGACACCCTGATCCCGCCCGACTCGACCGTGGACTACAGCGCGACCGCCTCTGAGGCCTACCGTGCGGCGCTCTCGGTGATCGGACAGGTGGAGCCCCGGATCGCCGAGGCGACCCGGGCCGAGCTGGCCGACCAGCGCTCGTCGCTGAAGCTGATCGCGTCGGAGAACTACGCCTCCCCCGCCGTGCTGCTCACCATGGGCACCTGGCTCTCCGACAAGTACGCCGAGGGCACCGTCGGGCACCGCTTCTACGCCGGCTGTCAGAACATCGACACCGTCGAGGCGGTGGCCGCCGAGCACGCCCGGGAGCTGTTCGGGGCCGAGTACGCCTACGCCCAGCCGCACTCCGGCATCGACGCCAACCTGGTGGGGTTCTGGTCCATCCTCGCCCACCGGGTCGAGGGCCCGGCGCTGGCCGAGCACAACGCGAAGAGCGTCAACGACCTCACCGAGGAGGAGTGGGAGACCCTGCGGCAGAAGTTCGGCAACCAGCGGGCGCTGGGCATGTCGCTGGACGCGGGCGGCCACCTCACCCACGGCTTCCGGCCCAACATCTCCGGCAAGATGTTCTCCCAGCGCTCCTACGGCACCGATCCGGCCACCCAGCTGATCGACTACGACCAGGTGCGCTCGATCGCCCGGGAGTTCCGGCCGCTGGTGCTGATCGCCGGCTACTCCGCGTATCCCCGCCGGATCAACTTCGCCAAGATGCGGGAGATCGCCGACGAGGTCGGCGCCACCTTCCTGGTCGACATGGCTCACTTCGCCGGCCTGGTGGCGGGCAAGGTGTTCACCGGCGACGAGGACCCGGTGCCGCACGCCCATGTCGTCACCTCCACCACCCACAAGTCGCTGCGTGGCCCCCGCGGCGGCCTGGTGCTGGCGACCAAGGAGTACGCCGACTCGGTGGACCGCGGCTGCCCGATGGTGCTGGGCGGCCCCCTCGGTCACGTCATGGCGGCCAAGGCCGTCGCCCTGGCCGAGGCGCGGACCGAGTCGTTCCGCACCTACGCCCAGGCCGTCGCCGACAACGCCAAGGTGCTGGCCGACGGGCTGCTGCGCCGCGGCGCCCGGCTGGTCACCGGGGGCACGGACAACCACCTCGTGCTGATCGACGTCTCCGGCTTCGGACTGACCGGGCGACAGGCGGAGTCGGCCCTGCTGGACGCCGGCATCGTGACCAACCGCAACGCGGTGCCGGCCGACCCCAACGGCGCCTGGTACACCTCCGGCGTACGGATCGGCACGCCGGCGCTGACCACCCGCGGCTTCGGTGCGGACGAGTTCGACCAGGTGGCCGACCTGATCGTGAACGTGCTGCGCAACACCACGCCGGCCACCACCTCCACCGGTCAGCCCGGCAGGGCCAAGTACGTGCTCGCCGACGGCGTGGCCGCGGCCACCAGAGCCGCCTCGGCCGAGTTGCTCTCGGAGAATCCCTTGTACCCTGGCCTCACTCTCTGAGCCACCGTCAGGTGGGCCACCGACCGCCGCGTACCCAGGGGCTGCCCATGGAACCCACCACCGTGACCTCGATCGTGATGATCGTCTTCGCCGCCGGGATGATCTTCGTGGGACTCCGGAACCTCTTCGGGGCCTGGGAGCCGATCGTCCGGCGTACGCCGGTGTCGGAGGAGGAAGTGGAGATCCAGGCCGCGGTGCGGGAGATGCGCCGGGCGATCGCCGACTACGAGCGGAGCCAGCAGTCTCGCTAGACCATGGTTCTCGCTTGACCTGGAGCACATCCCCGGTCAGAGAATGAACCCATGGCGGAGCTGCTCGACGAGACAACCACTTACTCGATCGCCGAGGCGGCCGAGCGGCTCGGGCTCAGCCCGGACACCCTGCGTTACTACGAGCGGGACGGGCTGCTGGTGGAGAGCCCCGGCCGGGCGCCGTCCGGACACCGCCGCTACACCGAGAACGACCTCGGCTGGATCACTCTGATCACCCGGCTGCGCGCGACCGGGATGCCGATCCGCACCGTCCGGGAGTACGCCGAGCTGTGCCGGCAGGGTGAGGGCAACGAGCTCGCCCGCCTCGAGCTGCTCTACCAGCACCGGGACCGGGTGCTGGCTTCGCTGGCCAAGGTCACCGAGCACCTGGGCGCGATCAACTACAAGATCGGCATCTACGAGGAACGGCTCACCGGCGAGGC
>DASQVF010000083.1:0-3869 GCA_035640915.1 Propionibacteriaceae bacterium | reverse complement strand
GGAGGTACGCCATCTCTACGGGCAGCTGCTCGCCCGGATCGCCCTCCGCACCGTCGCGGAGGCCTTCACGTCGACCTCCCCGGGGATGGTGAACAGCCTGGTGCTCAACGGCCGGGTGACCTCCGTGGACCGGGCGACCGGGCGGCCTGTCCACCCGCACCTGATGAGCGTGCAGTTCGGCCGCGCGGCGTTCGAGGAGCTCGACCTCGACGCCGCCGAACTCGACCCGGAGCTTTGCCTGCGGCGCAACGATGCGCTGATCTCACCGCACCCCTACGACCTGGTGCCGGTCACGCCGCTGCCCCACCACCACGACGAGCGGTATCGGAGCATCGCCGGCTAGACGCGTCAGCCCGCCCGGACGGCACCTCGGCAATGCCGTGGCGGTCGACCAGGCGGCGCCGTGTGCTAGAACCTCACGCGTGGAACTGGTGTACCGCGGCAAGGTCCGAGAGGTGTACGCCGACGGCGACGACCTGATCCTGGTCGCGTCGGATCGGGTCTCGGTGTACGACGTGGTGCTGCCGACGCCGATCCCCGACAAGGGCGCGATTCTCACCCAACTGTCGCTGTGGTGGTTCGCCCAGCTCGCGGACCTGGTACCCAACCACGTGATCGACGAGGACGTGCCGGCCGAGTGGCAGGGCCGGGCGATCCGTTGCCGGCGGCTGGACATGCTCCCGGTGGAGTGCATCGCGCGCGGCTACCTGGCCGGCCTCGGTCTGGAGACCTACCAGGCGACCGGCTCGGTCTCCGGTGTCGACCTGCCGGCCGGGCTGGTCGAGGCCGACCGGCTGCCGACGCCGGTGTTCACGCCCTCCACCAAGGCCGCGGCGGGCGAGCACGACGAGTACCTGACCACCGCCGAGGTCGCGACGCTGGTCGGGTCGGAGACCGCAACCGAGCTGGAGCGGCTCACCCTGGCGATCTACGGACGCGGCGCCGAGATCGCCCGGGAGCGCGGCGTGATCATCGCTGACACCAAGCTGGAGTTCGGCCGCGACTCGGCGGGGGCGTTGACCCTGGGTGACGAGGTGCTGACGCCGGACTCGTCCCGGTTCTGGAAGGCCGCGGACTGGGAGCCGGGCCGGCGGCAGACCGCGTACGACAAGCAGGTCGTGCGGGACTGGTCGGCCTCGCTGGCCGGCTGGGACCGCACTGCGCCCGGTCCAGAGGTGCCGCCCGACGTGGTGGCCGATGCGCGGGCCCGCTACGTGGAGATCTACGAGCGGCTGACCGGACAGCGCTGGAGCGCGTGACCTCAGCCGGCGCTGGCGCGGTCGAGTCGCGGGCGTAGCGTCGGCACGCCCGGACCGGTGAGCTCGTCGACGGCCGCGTTCCGGCCGGCGATGGCCAGCAGGATCGCCTCGCCCGGACCGCGTACCTCCGGTCCGGACCCGGTCGACCAGTCCACGTCCTCGGCAACCATGCGCAGGCCGCGGCGGTGCCAGAAGCCGCGGATCACCGGCGCATACTGAGCGAACTCCAACGTGGCCCGCAACCGGTCGGGTGGAATCACCCGCGGCAGACCGAGTGGACGGCGGATGTCCTGCTGGTGGATCATCCCGTCAGTGAGCGCGATGCCCCCCTGAAACCCGGCCGGCAGCCCGCGCGGCTCGACACAACGACGGGCCAGCGCGATCAACGCCGCGGGTGCCTGCCCGGCGTACGGAGCGAGGCAGGCGTCGTTGACCCGGGTCGGGTTGAACCGGGCCTGCACGAACCGCCGGCCCAGGTCGGCCCCCGACAGCTCGTCGTAGCTGTACACGTGCGCAACCACGTCACGGACCCGCCAGTCCGGGCAGAGGCTGGCCGCCTCCCACTCATCCGGAGTCAGCCGCTCCAGCAGCGCGAGCAGATCGGCGCGCTCGGCCGCGGCATGGCGGCGCAGATCCTCCACGGGGTCCTCCTCGACCGTCACTTCCCCAAGGAGGCTAGTGCTCGACCGCCGGACCGACGAGAGGACCCTGATCTGGTCCTTCGCTTGGGGAGCACACTTGGGTCATGGTCACCGCTGGCCCGGTCCGCAAGCTCGAGCCGGCTGGCGTACGCGTGGAAGGTCCGGACCTGGAGCGCGTGCAGGGCGAGGCCGGTGCCCGCTGGGTGGTTCGGTCGTTCGCGGTGGCGCGGCAGATCCTGCGGGATCCGAACGGGACCGAGCAGGCCGGGTTCAACGCCCACAGTCTCCGCCAGTCCAAGATGCGACCTCCGATCCTCTATCAGGAAGGCACTCAGCACCGGGCGCAGCGCCGGGCCGCCGCGCGGTTCTTCGCCCCAGCGGTGATCGAGGACTACCAGCCGATGATCGCCCGGCTGAGCGACGCGCTGCTCGACGAGCTGCGCGCCGATCGCGCGGTCGACCTCAGCCGGTTGTCGATGCGGCTGGCCGTTCAGGTCACCGGACGGGTCGTCGGTCTGACCAACTCCTCGGTCCGCCAGATGAGCGGCCGGCTGGCCACATTCTTCGCGGGCGACCCCACGGCCCGGGACCGCAGCCCGGCCGGGCTGTTGCGGACGGCGCGGACGAACGCCGCCCTGCTCGGGTTCTACTGGCTCGACGTGAAGCCGGCTATCCGCGCCCGTCGCCGGCGTCCTGCGGAGGACGTGATCAGTCATCTGCAAGAACAAGACTTCAGCGACCTCGAGATCCTGACTGAGGCCCTGACCTACGCGGCCGCCGGCATGGCGACCACCCGTGAGTTCATCGTTGTCGCCGCCTGGCACCTGCTCGATGAGCCGGTCCTTCGCGCCCGGTACCTGGCCGCGGAGCGGAAAGAGCGGGAGGCCATCCTGCACGAGATCCTCCGACTCGAGCCGGTGGTCGGCGAGCTGCGGCGGGACGCCCGCCAGCCGCTCACGGTGGAGACGGCCCACGGACCGGTCACCATCCCGGCCGGGGAGGTGATCGAGATGCAGCTGCGCCGGACCAACGCGGATGCGGACGTGGTCGGGGAGGAGCCGGACCGCCTCAGTCCTGGTCGCGAGCTGCCGGCCACGGTGCCGCCGGTCCTCCTCAGCTTCGGCGACGGCCACCACCGCTGTCCGGGTGGACCGCTCGCCATCCTGGAGACCGACATCTTCCTGCGGCGCCTGCTGGCTCTCGATCTCGTGGCCGAGGGTCCGCCGCGGGTGCGCTGGAACCCGGTCTCCCAGGGCTACGACCTCGACCGGTTCCTGGTCCGGCTCGCTTCCTAGCGCTGGAGGAGGTGGGCTGCGTCCATGATCGCTTCGGCGACGTGGTCGAGTGCGGCTGAGCTGAGGCGCCACTGCTGCCAGTACAGCGGCACATCAAGGTGGGCGGTCGGGGTGAGCGGTCGCAGCGTTCCCGACGGCAGCCGGGCGAGCTGGAGGTCGGGCAGCATTCCCCAGCCGAGTCCACGCTCGATGGCCAGACCGAACTCGTTGGTCGCCGGGACGAAGTGCCTGGGTGGCTGCCGGGCCGTCCGGCGGCGTCTCAGGTAGCGGTCCTGCAGGTCGTCCTTCTCGTCGTAGACCACGACGGGTGCGGTGGCCAGCGACGCGCTGCTGACGCCGTCGGGGAACCAACGGGCCGCGAACGCCGGGGTGCAGACCGGGCGGTACCGCATCACGCCCAGCGACCGGGAGGTGCAGCCGGGGACGGCGGCGGCGATAGCGGTCACGGCCCCGTGAGCCGCGCCCCGACGTAGCAGGTCCAAGGAGTAGTCCTGGTCCTCGCGCAAGATCGTCAGCTGAACCTCCGCACCCGCTTCCACCAGCCCCGGAAGGGCCCACGTGTGCAGGGAGTCGCCGTTGACCACGAGCGTGACCCGAGGGGTGCCGCCGTTCGCGCTGGTCTCGAGCTGGTCCGACAGGTCGGCTGACAGCATCTCCATTTGCCGGGCGAACCT
>DASQVF010000082.1:0-2361 GCA_035640915.1 Propionibacteriaceae bacterium | reverse complement strand
CGGTGACCGGGACGTACCGTTCGGTTACGCGGCCCACCCCTACCTGACCGTCGGCGAGGAGACGGTCGACGACGTCGAGGTGCGGGTGCCGGCCGGGTCCTACCTGGAGGTCGACCCCGAGCGGATGCTGCCGATCCGGGTTTCCCCCGTCGACGGCACGGCGCTGGACCTGCGGGAGGGTCCGGCCCTGGACTCGCGCAACCTCGACAACGCGATGACGGACCTGACCCGGGACGCGGACGGTCGCTGGCGGGTCATCCTCAGCCGAGCCGGCCGGACCGCGGAGCTGTGGGGCGACGAGACCATGAACTGGGTGCAGATCTTCACCGGCGGCCCGTACCGCGACCGGTCTGTCGCCGTCGAGCCGATGACCTGCGGGCCGGACGCGTTCAACGAAGGCCCGACGCACCAGGACCTGATCGTGCTGGCTCCGGGTGACACCTACACCGGTCGCTGGGGCGTCCGCCACGGGTAGGGGTCGTCCGGCCCACCTGTAACCCAACCTCAATACATTACGTTCCCCGATCTCGAGCCTCTGGGTCTAACCTCAGCCCCATGACCGAAGCACCCAGTCGGGCCGCGGACTTCGACCCGGGCGCCGGGGAACCGGAGCATCCCGACCCCACCACCGGGCCGTCGGTGGCCCCGGAGCAGCTCGGGGAGCCGTTGGTGGTGCTGTCCGACGTGCAGAAGCACTTCGGGTCGCTGCACGTGCTCAAGGACATCAACCTGAGCGTCCGCAAGGGCGAGGTGGTGGTGGTCCTCGGCCCCTCTGGGTCGGGGAAGTCGACGCTCTGCCGGGTGATCAACCGCCTGGAGACCATCGAGTCCGGCACGATCACCATCGATGGTCAGGCGCTGCCCGAGGAGGGCAAGGCGCTGGCCAAGCTGCGGGCCGACGTGGGCATGGTGTTCCAGTCGTTCAACCTGTTCTCCCACAAGACGGTTCTGGAGAACGTCACCCTGGGTCCGACCAAGGCGCGGCGGAAGCCGGCCGCCGAGGCCCGGCAGCGGGCCATGGACCTGCTGCGGCGGGTGGGCGTGGAGTCGCAGGCCGAGAAGTACCCGGCGCAGCTGTCCGGCGGGCAGCAGCAGCGGGTGGCGATCGCCCGCGCGCTGGCCATGGAGCCGAAGGTCATCCTGTTCGACGAGCCCACCTCGGCGCTGGACCCGGAGATGGTCAACGAGGTGCTGGACGTGATGGTCACCCTGGCGCGGCAGGGCATGACCATGATCGTGGTCACCCATGAGATGGGCTTCGCCCGCAAGGCGGCCAACCGGGTGGTGTTCATGGACGGCGGCCTGATCGTCGAGGAGGCCGACCCGGACTCGTTCTTCACCAGTGCTCAGAGCGCCCGCGCCCGGGACTTCCTGAGCAAGATCCTGACCCACTGAGGCCGGCGCGCGGCCGCAGTAGCACCACAAGAGAGGAAGCAATGCAGATTCGCAGCAAGATCGTGGCCCTCGGGGCCATCGGGGCGCTCGCGCTGACGATGGCCGCGTGTGGCGGCGGAGGTGGCGCCGGTAGCGCCACCGGCGACACCCTCACCATCGGCATCAAGTACGACCAGCCGGGCCTGGGTCTGAAGGAGGGCGACACCTTCAAGGGCCTGGACGTCGACGTCGCCCGCTACGTCGCCCGTGAGCTGGGCTACGCCGAGGACAAGGTCGAGTTCAAGGAGACCCCGTCGCCCCAGCGGGAGACGGCGATCCAGGGCGGCCAGGTGGCGCTGATCTTCGCCACCTACTCCATCACCGACACCCGCAAGGAGAAGGTGTCCTTCGCCGGCCCGTACTTCATCGCCGGCCAGGACCTGCTGGTCCGGGCGGACAACACCGATATCACCGGACCGGACACGATGAACGGCAAGACCTTGTGCTCGGTGACCGGCTCGACGCCGGCGGAGAAGATCAAGAAGGAGTACGCGACCTCGGTCAAGCTGTTCGAGCAGGACACCTACAGCAAGTGCGTCGAGGCCCTGGTCGGCGGCACCGTGGACGCGGTGACCACCGACAACGTGATCCTGGCCGGCTTCGCCGCCCAGCCCCAGTACGCGGGCAAGCTCAAGGTGGTCGGCAAGCCGTTCTCCGAGGAGCGCTACGGGGTCGGCCTGAAGAAGGGCGACACGGAGCTGTGCGGCAAGGTCAACGCCGCCCTGGAGAAGATGGTGGCCGACGGCGCCTGGCAGAAGGCGGTCGACGACAATGTCGGTCCGTCCGGGTTCAAGGTCGATACCGCGACCAACCCGCCCAAGCCGGACCCCTGCGCGTAATTCAAGGATGCGGCCTGAGCTTGTCGAAGGCCCTTCGACAAGCTCAGGACGCATCGTGACCGGTAGGTGAGGGGGCGGGGTTGGGCGA
>DASQVF010000081.1:0-12823 GCA_035640915.1 Propionibacteriaceae bacterium | reverse complement strand
ACCGCACACCGCCCCAGCACTCCGGCTGGGTCGCGCAGTAGACGTTCGCCCCGAGGTCGGAACAGTCCTCCACGCCGGGCGGCAGCGCTCCCGGCTCAAGGCTCTGGCTCGCTTTCGGGCTGGGTGTCGGCGTCGACTCCGCGGTCGGCTCCGGGCTGGGACTGGCCTGCGGGGGGACCGGAACGGTGGTGGCCGGCGCCGTGGTGGGCGTGACCGCATTCCGGCCGGGCAGCGTGTAGGCCAGGGTCACCCCGAGGACGATGGCCAGGAACACCGTGAGGGCCGCGGCCAGCAGCCCGGTCCGTCGACGGGACCGGCGCCGGCCGTCTCCCGCATCCGTGAGCCGCTCCGGCGGCTCCGTCCCGCCGGGTGGGGTGGACGCCGGCTCGACCTCGCGCTCCGGCTGGTCAACCCGGCCGTCGGCCGGCGGACTGTCGGCCTCGGCGACGTCGGCCGTCACGTCCGCCGAGGTCAGAGCAGCGGCGGAGTGCCCGTTCACCGCCTGCCCGTTGACGGCCGGCGCCCCCAGGGGGAGCGCCTTGAGCTGGTCGCGGAACTCGGTGGCGGACGGCCGATCCTCGGGCTCCGACGCCAGGGCCGCCAGCAGCACGTCCATGAAGTCGTCGTCCACACCGGGAATCCGGTCGATGGGCTCGCCGAGTCGCTCGAACATCGCGACGATGTTCGGCGTACCGGTATCCGGCCAGCGGGGCGGGCGGCCGGACAGCATGGCGTACAGGGTGGCCCCGAGCGAGTAGACGTCACCCGCCTTGGTCGGCGGCTTGCGGTGGAACACCTCCGGCGGCGCGTACGCGGGGGTGATGGCCTCCAGCGTCTCGTTGAGCTCCATCCCCGGGTCGGGCAACGCGGCCAGCCCGAAGTCCGCCAGCCCGGCGTGCCCGTAGGAGTCGATCAGGATGTTGGCCGGCTTCACGTCCCGGTGCAGGACGCCGCGGGCGTGGGTGGCGGCCAGCGCGTCGGCGATCCGGACCCCGACGTCACGGACCTCCTCCTGGGTCGGCCGCGGCTCGCCCTTGACCCACTTGGTCAGCGAGCCGCCCTCGCACAGCGCCATCACCAGGTAGGGGCGGTCGTCGGTGAGGATCCCCGCGTCGTGTACGGTGACGATTCCCGGGTGGCCGGACATCCGACCAGCCGCCCCGGCCTCGCGCAGGAACCGGCGCTGCTCGGAGTCGGTCTCCAGCGTGCGACGGTCGACCTTGACGGCGACCAGCCGGTTCAGCGACAGCTGCTTGGCTTCCCAGACGGTCGCGAACCCGCCCCGGGCCAGTGGACGCCAGTCCACCAGACCGGGAATCTGCGGAGGTACAGCGGCCACTGCACCACGATAGTTCCGGTTTGTATCTCCTGACTGGCAGTGATGCGCGGCTGGACACCCTGGTGATCAGATCGTGTCCCTGGTCGCGGCCCCGGGGCCCCGGATAGCGTGAGCCATGTGAGCGGGCGCGACGAGGCATCGACATGACGCGGAGTGTGTACGTCGCCTCCCCCGAGGGTCTCACCGGCAAGTCGGCGATCGCGCTCGGGCTGGTCGACGCACTGACCCGCGAGGTCGGGTCGGTCGGCATCTTCCGTCCGCTGACCACGGTCGGGACCTCCGGCGAGACCGACCTGGTCGTGGACCTGCTGGTCAACCAGCCGGGGATCAACCAGACGTACGAGGAGGCGCTGGGCGTCACGTACGAGGCGGCCCGCGAGAACGCCGATGAGGCGCTGCAGCAGATCGTCGAGCGGTTCGGGCAGCTGACCGACCGCTTCGAGGTGATCGTGGTGGTGGGCTCGGACTACGTCGACGTGGCCAGCGGCACCGAGCTCTCGTTCAACGCCAAGATCGCCGCCAACCTCGGTTCGCCGGTGGTGCTCGTCGTGCACGGCCGGGGGCGTACGCCGGAACAGATTCGCGCGGCCGCGGACAGTGCCGTCGCCGAGCTGCAGGCCAACCACGTGAGGACCGTCGCGGTGATCGCCAACCGGGTCGAGTCCGCCGACGCCGAGGCGATCCGCGCCGCGCTGGGTGACCTGCAGGGCGTGGTCGCGGCGGCGATCGCGGAGAACCCGCTGCTGTCGGCGCCGACCTTCCGGGCCCTGGTCGAGGCGGCCGACGGCGAGCTGGTCCTCGGCTCGGACGCCTGGATGGACCGCGAGTCGCTCGGGCTGATCGTGGCGGCGATGAGCCTGCCCAACGTACTGGCCCGGCTGGCCCCCGACATCACCGTGATCGCCCCCAGTGACCGGACCGACCTGATCCCGGGCCTGATGCTGGCCCATCAGTCGGGCACCTTCCCGACCCTGGCCGGGATCCTGCTGACCGGCGGCTACGAGCTGCCGGAGACGGTCCGGCGACTGTCGGAGGGAGTCCAGCAGGACCTGCCGATCGCCCTCACCGACCTCGGCACCTTCGCCACCGCCGAGCGGCTGATGCGCGTCCGCGGGCCGATGGACGCGAGGTCGGTCAACAAGATCGAGAGCGCCCGGCGGATCTTCGCCGAACAGGTCGACCACGCCGCCCTGCTGGCGGCGATCGACGTGTCGGCATCCGAGGTGCGGACGCCGCTGATGTTCGAGTACCAGCTGGTGGAGCAGGCCCGGTCGGACCGCAAGCACATCGTGTTGCCGGAGAGTCAGGACGACCGGATCCTGGAGGCGGCGGCGATCCTGCTCCGCCGCGGGGTGGCCGACCTGACCCTGCTGGGGGAGGAGACCAAGGTCCGGGCCCGCGCGTCGGCCCTCGGACTGGATCTGGACCGGGCCAGGATCGTCTCGCCGCTGGATCCCGAGCTGCGGGAACGGTTCGCGGCGACGTACGCGGAGGCCCGGGCGCACAAGGGGATGACCCTGGAGAAGGCTCGGGACGTGATCACCGACATCTCCTACTTCGGCACCATGATGGTGCACCTGGGGCTGGCCGACGGCATGGTCTCCGGAGCGGCGAACACGACCGCGCACACCATCCGACCGGCGCTGGAGTTCGTCAAGACCAAGCCCGGTGTGAACACGGTGTCGAGCGTGTTCTTGATGTGCCTGGCGGACCGGGTGCTGGTCTACGGCGACTGCGCGGTGATCCCCGAGCCGACCACCGAGCAGCTGGCCGACATCGCCATCTCCTCGGCGGAGACGGCGCAGCAGTTCGGCATCGAGCCGCGGGTGGCGATGCTGTCCTACTCCACCGGGTCCTCCGGGTCGGGCGCGGAGGTGGAGAAGGTGCGGGCGGCGACCGCCCTGGTCGCCGAGCGGGCGCCGCACCTCGAGCTGGAGGGGCCGATCCAGTACGACGCGGCGATCGACCCAGGGGTGGCGCGGACCAAGCTGCCGGACTCCACTGTGGCCGGCCGGGCGACGGTGTTCATCTTCCCGGACCTGAACACCGGCAACAACACCTACAAGGCGGTGCAGCGCAGCGCCCACGCCGTCGCCATCGGGCCGGTGCTGCAGGGCCTGAAGAAGCCGGTGAACGACCTGTCCCGCGGGGCGCTGGTCGAGGACATCGTGAACACGGTCGCCATCACCGCGGTGCAGGCTCAGGGGGTGGCGGCTCCGTGAGGGAGAAAACTCCACCAATGGCGGGTTATCACCCTTGCGGCGGCGCTTCCCGGTCGAAAACTCGCCACTGGTGGAGTTTTCTCCCGGGGAGGGGGACGGCATGAGCCCCGCTCCGCACGCATCGCCGGTCCTGGTGCTCAACGCCGGGTCCTCGTCGCTGAAGTACCAGCTGCTGGTGCCCGAGGGCGGTGAGGTGCTGGCCAAGGGGCTGGTGGAGCGGATCGGCGAGCCCGGGGGCGTCGCCGACCACAGCGCGGCCATGACCGAGATGAACGCCGCCCTGACCGAGGCCGGCATCGACCTCGACACGGTCGGGTTGCGGGCGGTCGGCCACCGGGTGGTGCACGGCGGCCCGGACTTCTCCGACCCGGTGATCATCACCGATGCCGTGCTGGCCGAGATCTCGGAGCTGATCCCGCTCGCCCCGCTGCACAACCCGGGCGCCGTCGCAGGCATCCAGGCGGCGCGGGGGGAGTTCGACGTCCCGCATGTTGCGGTGTTCGACACCGCGTTCTTCGCCACGCTGCCACCGGCGGCGGCGACGTACGCGATTCCGGCCGACCTGGCGCGCACCCACCGCATCCGCCGCTACGGGTTCCACGGCACCTCCCACCGCTACGTCTCGGCGACCGCCGCGGACCTCGTCGGACGACCACTGGGCGAGCTGAGCCAGATCGTGCTGCACCTGGGCAACGGCTGCTCGGCGTCGGCCGTACGCGGTGGGGCGGCGATCGAGACGTCGATGGGGCTGACCCCGTTGGAGGGACTGGTGATGGGCACCAGGTCCGGCGACGTGGACCCGGGCCTGCACACCTTCCTGCACAACGAGCTCGGGCTGTCGATCGGTGACATCGACAACCTGCTGAACAAGCAGTCCGGCCTGAAGGGACTGGCCGGGGTCAACGACTTCCGCGAGCTCGAGCAGCGGCAGGCGGCCGGTCACCCGGCAGCTCAGCTGGCGTTCGACGTGTACGTGCACCGGCTCAAGCACTACGTCGGCGCCTACCTCGCGCAGCTGGGCCGGCTCGACGTGCTCACGTTCACCGCCGGGGTCGGTGAGAACGCTCCGGCCGTCCGGGCCGCGGTCGTCGAGGGGCTGGACGGACTGGGGCTGTCGGTCGACGCGGGCCGCAACGAGGCCGCCTCCCGCGAGGCCCGGGTCATCTCACCCGAGGGTTCTCCGGTCACGGTCGCCGTCGTGCCCACCAACGAGGAGCTCGCCATCGCCCGCGAGACCGCTGAGCTGCTGGCTGCCCAGACCGACTGACCTCAGGCGTCGCTCCGCCGTTGCGTCCTTTCCTCGCCGTTGCGCCGGATATATCGGCCGCAACGACGAGGAAAGGGTGCGAACGCACGCTGGATGGGAGGTGAGGTGCCGGGTCGGCTGAGCCGTACGCTGGGGCCATGGCAACCGCGTTGGTCACCGGTGGCACCTCGGGGATCGGCGCCGAGTTCGCCCGGCAGCTCGCCGCCCGCGGGGACGACCTCGTCCTGGTCGCCCGCAACCCCGACCGGCTGGCCGAGTTCGCGACCGAGCTCAAGGACCGCTACGACGTGGCCGTCGAGACCATCCCGGCCGACCTCGGCGTACGCGAGGAGGTGCTGCAGGTCGCCGCCCGCCTCGGCAGCACCGAGCAGCCGATCGACCTGCTGGTCAACAACGCCGGCTTCGGCATTCCCGGCCCCCTGGCGACCGACGACACCCGTGCGCAGGAGTACGGCATCGATGTGATGATCAAGGCGGTGCTGATCCTGGCCGCCGCCGCCGGACAGGCCATGAAGGCCCGCGGCCACGGGCAGATCGTCAACGTCTCCAGCACCGCCGGTTTCATCAGCATGGGCGTCTACTCGGCGATCAAGGCCTGGGTCACCACATACTCCGAGGCCCTGGCCGGCGAGCTGGCCAAGCATGGCGTCACCGTCACCGCGCTGTGTCCCGGCTACGTCCGAACCGAGTTCCACCAGCGGGCCTCGATCCGCACCGGGTCGCTACCGGGGCTGGCCTGGATCGGCCTGGAGCGGCTGGTCACCGAGGCTCTCGCCGACGTGGCCCAGGGCAAGGTGATCTCCATCCCGAGCCGCCGCTACAAGGTCACGATGTTCGCGGCCCGCCACCTCCCGCGGCCCCTGGTCCGCGCAGTGTCGCGCCGCCTGGTCTCCAGCCGCCACTAGCCGATCGCCCGGAGCGCCGGCTGGGCGCGGAAGGTGTCGCGGTAGGCCCGCGGACTGGTGCGGACCCGCGCCAGGAAGTGCCGCCGCAGCGCCTCGACCGAACCGAAGCCGGCATCGTGGGCGACCTGGGTCACCGGCAGGTCGGTGTCCTCGAGCAATGCGCGGGCCCGCTCGACCCGGTGCCGCGCCACCCACTCGGCCAGACCCTCGCCGGTCTCCGCCCGGAACCGGCGCACCAGGGTGCGCTGGCTCATGTGCGCCCGCGCGGCGACGTCGGCCACACCGAACGGCTCGCTGAGGTTCTCCTCCAGCCAGGCCAGCACCGGGGCCAGCGAGCCGGTCGGCGGCGGCCGGAACGCCTTGGCGTACTGGGCCTGTCCGCCGACCCGGTGCGGCGGACTGACCAGCAGCCGGGAGACGTCGTTGGCGTAGGACTGGCCCTGGTCGGCGGCCAGCAGGTACAGGCACAGGTCGGTCGCCGCCAGCATGCCGCCCGAGGACAGCACCTGCCCGTCATCGACATAGAGGGCGTGCTCGACCAGGTGGGCGCGGGGGAACGCGGCCCGGAACTCGCTGGCCATCGCCCAGTGGGTGGTGACCCGGTGGCCGTCCAGCACGCCGGCCTGGCCGAGCACGAACGCGCCAGCGCACAGCGACACCATGCGGGCGCCCGACTGGTGCGCCGCCACCAGCGCCGCGCGCAGCTCCTCGGGCAGCGGATCGAGCGCGTACTCGGTCCCCGGCACCAGGACGGTGTCGGCGGACGCGATCACGTCGTAGGACTGCAGCTCGCCGATGGTGAAGCCGAGCGAGGTCGGCGTCGAGGGGTGCCCGGCGATCGCGATCTCGTACGGCGGCTCGGCCTCCTGCCGGATCTTCGCGAAGATCGACGGCCGACGGCCGAAGGCCTGGACGGCCACCGCCAGGTCGAGGACGAACGTCCCCTTGAGCACAACGATCGCCACCCGATGGCGCCCCACGAGAACCTCCTTGGCGCGGACTGAACGAAGTATGGCGCCAAGCGAGGTGCCGATCACAGTTTGGCCTAGCAAAGTTCTGGGTATGAGCGCGAATCCGGACACCATCGTCCTCGTCCACGGCTTCTGGGTGACGCCGCGGAGCTGGGAGAACTGGATCACCCACTACGAGGCGAAGGGCTACCGGGTGATCGCGCCCGGCTACCCGGGCTTCGAGGTCGAGGTCGAGGAGCTGCGGGAGAACCCGCAGATCATCGCCGACGTCACCGTTCCGGCGGTCATCACCAAGATCGAGAAGGAGCTCGCCGAGCTCGACCGCCCGCCGATCATCATCGGCCACTCGGCCGGCGGCGCCTTCACCCAGATTCTGCTCGACCACGGGCATGGGGCGGCGGGCGTCGCCCTCAACTCGGCCCCCACCGAGGGCGTCCGGGTGGTGCCGCTGTCCCAGCTGAAGTCGACGTTCCCGGTGCTGAAGAGCCCGGCCAACCGGCACAAGGCGGTCGGCCTCAGCTACGAGCAGTGGCGGTACGCGTTCACCAACACGTTCCCCGAGGATCAGTCGCGGGCGGCGTACGAGCGCTACCACATCCCGGCTCCGGGCGGGGTGGTGTGGGGTGGTGTGCTGGCCAACTTCCAGCCCGGCCCCCAGGACGTCTGGGTCGACTACGCCAACGACGACCGGGCCCCGCTGCTGTTCGTCTCCGGCTCCGAGGACCACATCATGCCGCCGGCGATCCAGCAGTCGAACCTCAAGCACTACAAGTCGAACACGATCACCGAGATCCGCGAGTACGAGGGATATGCCCACCTGCTGCCCGCTCAGCAGGGCTGGGAACGGATCGCCGACGAGGTGCTCGACTGGGCCGTCGCGCACGCCCGTTGATCCTCACCCACATCGGCGGGCCGACGGTCCTGATCGACGTCGACGGGTGGCGCCTGCTGACCGATCCGACGTTCGACCCGGCCGGTGGGCACTACGACTTCGGCTGGGGTACGTCGTCGGACAAGGTCTCCGGGCCGGCGGTGTCCGTGGCGGATCTGCCGCCGATCGACGCCGTGCTGCTGACCCATGATCACCACGGCGACAACCTGGACGCCGCCGGGCGGGCGTTGCTGCAGACGGTGCGGACGGTGGTCACCACAGTCAGCGGCGCCCGTCGGCTCGGCCTGGCCTCGGCGAGAGGTCTTCGCGCGGGAACTTCGACGACGCTGACCGCCGCCGGCCGGCCGGATCTCACCGTGCTCGCGACGCCGGCCCGGCACGGGCCGCCACTGTCGCGGCCCGTCGTCGGTGACGTGATCGGGTTCGCGCTGAGTTGGGCCGGTGCGGACGAGGTGTTCCTGTGGGTCACCGGGGACACCGTGCTGCACCGGCCACTGCGGCAGGCGGCGGCGGCGATGAAGGTCGACGTCGCGCTGGTGCACGTCGGCGGCGTACGGTTCCCGCTCACCGGGCCGGTCCGCTACACGATGACCGGGCGCCGGGCGGTGCAGCTGGGCGAGCTGGCTCGACCGCGGGTCGCGGTGCCGGTGCACTACGAGGGCTGGGCCCACTTCGCCGACGGCCGCGCCGGCCTCGACAAGGCAATCGCCGCCGCGCCACCCGACGTACGCGATCGGTTCCGCTGGCTGCCCCTCGGCACCCCGGTCGACGTCGATGCGTCCTGAGGTTGTCCTCAACTGTGTCCTGAGCCTGTCGAAGGACACCTCATGGCCCTTCGACAGGCTCAGGGCGCATTCCTCGGCAGGCGCAGACGATTGGCCGAAACCTTTGTAGAAACCGACAACAGGTGTCCGGAAGGTGAACCGTTACGCTGAGTGCGTGGTCAGCCGGAGCCGTTACACCTCGCCGCTGCACGCCGGCGCGCGATTCGTGGCGCAGCGGGGGCTGCTGAAGCCGCTGGTCTGGCGGCTGGTCTCGGTCACCGTACTGGGTCGGGAGCACCTCGAGGGGCTGTCCCGGCCCTTCGTCCTGGTGTCCAACCACGCCAGCCACCTCGACGCCCCGCTGATCTTCGGCGCGCTGCCGCGCAAGCTGGCCCGCTACGTCGCCGCGAACGCCGCCGCCGACTACTTCTTCGACGTCTGGTGGCGGAAGCCCTTGGCCGCGCTGTTCTTCAACGCGTTCCCGGTCGACCGCACCGGCCTGCGCGGCCGGCGGAGCCTGGCCACCGACCTGCTCGACGCCGGCGTCCCGCTGCTGTTGTTCCCCGAGGGCGGGCGGTCCAAGACCGGTGAGATGGGGAACTTCAAGCCCGGCGCGGCGGCGTTGTGCATCAGCCGGGACGTGCCGTCCGTGCCCGTCGCGATCGTGGGCGCCGCCGATGCCATGCCGTACGGGCAGAGCTGGCCGCACAAGGGCCGCCGACCGGTGTACGTCACCTTCGGTGAGCCGATGTGGGCCGAGGACGGCGAGACGGCTGCCCAGTTCTCCGAGCGGATGGCCAAAGAAGTCGGTGGGCTGGTGGACTACACGATGACGTATCACGCCGATCGCAACTGATCCGAGGGCTCTGGCCCGCGCCGGCGTAGGCAGAAACAAGGGAGAAGCAGGCAGATGCCCGACGTGAAGCACATGAAGTGGTGGGGCTGGGGCGTGGAGGGCGTCGCGTTCCACCACGAGGACAAGCCGGGATTTCGGCCCTTCGTGATCGAGGCCGTCGACCTGGACGTCACCGTCGAGCCCACCTCGCAGCGGTCGCAGGATCTGCCCGAGGTGCCGCGGCCGCTGATCCCCGCCGAGCTGGTCGCCGAGCTGCGGGACGCGGTGGGCCCGGAAAACCTGGTCACCACCGACGACGACCGGATCGTGCACACCTACGGCAAGAGCGTGCGCGACCTGCTGCGGCTGCGGGCCGGCGACATCCCGCGGGTGCCCGACGTGGTGGTCTACCCCGGCAACGAGGAGGAGGTCCAGCTCGTCGTCGACCGAGCGGTCGCGGCCAACGCGGTGCTGATCCCCTTCGGCGGTGGCAGCAACATCTCCGGCAGCCTGCACGCCCCGCCGGACGAGACCCGGCCGGTGATCTCGGTGGACATGGGCCGGATGAACCGGGTGCTGTCGGTGGACGCGGAGTCCGGGCTGGCCCGGATCCAGGCCGGCGTGCTCGGCCCGGATCTGGAGGAGCAGCTCAACGCGCTCGGCTGGACCCTCGGCCACTTCCCCGACAGCTTCACCCACAGCACGCTGGGCGGCTGGGTGGCCACCCGGTCCTCGGGCATGCAGTCGGACAAGTACGGCGACATCAGCGAGATCACCCGCGGCGTACGCGTGGTGCAGCCGGGCAAGGTGCTCGTGCTGCGCCCGCTGCCCAGCACCTCGACCGGGCCGAGCGTGCGGGAGATGGTCCTCGGGTCGGAGGGCCGGCTCGGCATCATCACCGAGGTCACCGTGCAGGTGCACCGGATCCCCCAGAACCGGCAGATCCTCGGCTACCTCTTCCCGTCCTGGGACGCGGGCCTGGCCGCGATGCAGGAGATCTCCACCAGTGACGCGCACCCGAGCGTGACCCGGGTGTCCGACGGCCGCGAGACCCGCTTCTCCTTCGCCACCCGCAAGAAGTCGAGCGGGCTGTCGATCAGCTCCCTGGTCAGCAAGGGCCTGATGAAGGTGCTGGAGCGGCGCGGCTGGCAGCTCGACCAGTCCTGCCTGAGCTTCATCGGCTACGAGGGTGGCAAAGCCCACGTCAACCGGCAGAAGGCCATCGTCAAGGACATCGTCGGCAAGCACGGCGGCATCGTGCTCGGCAAGGGCCCGGGCGCGCTCTACGACCAGAAGAAGTTCGACACCCCCTACATCCGGGACTTCCTGCTCGACCGCGGGGCCATCGGCGACGTCTCCGAGACCGCGGCCCCGTGGTCGAAGCTCAAGCCGCTTTACGACAACGTGCTGGCGGCCGCCAACGGGGCCTTCGCGGAGCTAGGGGTGGCCGGCTGGATCATGTGCCACCTGTCGCACTCCTACCACTCGGGCGCCTGCCTGTACTTCACGTTCGCGTTCAAGCACGACGGGGTGGACCCGCTGGCCCAGTACGACCGGGTGAAGTCGGCGATCCAGCAGGCGTTCGTGGACTCCGACGGGACGCTCTCGCACCACCACGCCGTGGGCACCGAGCACGCGCCCTGGCTGGAGCAGGACATCTCGGCGCCCGGCGTTCACATGATCGACGGGCTGTTCGCCGCCATCGACCCCGGCGGCAACTTCAACCCGGGCAAGATCGTCGTCAAGTAGGCATTGAGGGGTAGCGACAATTCCGGTGGCGCGGAGCCTGAACGGGTAGGTTTGCAGCCGGGGCAGGGTCCGACTCCCGGGATAGGTCTCAATGCGCATCCGGCTTCCCGTGTTCCCCGCGCGGGTTGTCCATCCCCTGTGCGGTTGCCTATCCCGGGTCACCCAATCCCCTCCGACCCCGGTCAGCTGCCGCGATAGGTCGAGTACGCGAACGGGCTGAGCAGCAGGGGCACGTGGTAGTGGGCCTCCGGGTCGTCGATCCGGAACGGGATGACCACCTCGGGGTAGAACGTCGGCTGGCCGCGCTCCGCGAAGTAGGGCCCGACGGCGAACGTCACCCGGTACACGCCGGGCTCCAGAGCCTCCGGCCCGAAATCGTTGATCCGCCCGTCGGAATCGGTGCGACCGCGAGTCACCGGCTGCCAGCTGTTCCCGCCCTGCCGCTCCAGGCTGGCCTCCACCCCGGCGGCCGGCCGGCCGGAGGTCGCGTCCAGGACGTGGGTCGTGACCCGGCTCCGGTGCTCGCTCATCCCTGGTCCGGTCGGCCGAACACCTGCCGGAGCCGGCGTAGGGCGATGTCCCGCAGCTCGCTGGCCACCACCTTGACCTCCTCCTCCGGCGGCAGCAGCAACCGCCGCTCCAGCTCGGCCAGGATCTCCGGTCGGCTGCGGTCGGCGGCGCGGATCAGGAAGATCCGGCCGAACCGCTCCTCGTACGCCCGGTTGCCTTCGGCCAGCCGGGCGGCCAGCTCCGAATCGTCGGACGCGCTCGCCGCCTGCTCGTCCGCCGAGAGGGACGAACTGGCCCCCGACCCGGCAGGGCGTTCACCGATCCGCGGATGGTCGGCCAGCGCCTGGTCGACCTCATCGGCGGTCAACGGCGTCGCGGCCAGGCCGGCCGCGTCCACCAGGTCGTCCAGGCTGGCGTACGGCCCGGCACCGACCACCTCGTCGACCCAGCGCGGCACGTTCAGGCAGACCGGCAGCCCTTCCCGCAGCTCACGTTCGGAGATCTCGAAGGTGGCGCCCGTCACGGCCTCAGCGTAGCGACCACCACCGGCAACCTTTGCGGGCTAAGATTCCTCCCCGTGGCAGTCACGGTGCGGACCATCAGCACGGCGGAGCACGTGGCGTACATCGAGAGCCAGCCCAGCGTCAGCTTCCTGCAGACCCCGGCGTGGGGACAGGTCAAGCGCGAATGGCGCAGCGAGTCCGTCGGCTGGTTCGACGCCGACGACAAGATCATCGGGGCCGGGCTGGTGCTCTACCGGCAGCTGCCCAAGATCAAGAAGTACCTGGCCTACCTGCCCGAGGGACCGTCGATCGACTGGCACGCCGACGATCTCGAGGCGCTGCTCAAGCCGCTGGCCGACCACGCCCGCAAGGCCGGCGCTTTCGGCGTACGCCTCGGGGCGCCGGTGGTGGTCCGTCGGTGGGGCGCGGAGACCATCAAGGCCGCGATCGCCGACCCGGAGATCCCGCGGCTGAGTGCGGCGATGCCCGACCACGTCGACCACGGCGCGGCGCGGGCCCGGGACCACCTGATCTCGCTGGGCTGGCAGCCACCGGACAGCGACGAGGGGTTCGCGGCCGGACAGCCGCGGTTCGTCTTCCAGCTGCCGATCGCCGGCAAGACCGAGGAGCAGCTGCTCGCCGGGATGAACCAGCTCTGGCGGCGCAACATCAAGAAGGCGGCCAAGGCCGGGGTCGTGGTCACCCAGGGCACCGCCGAGGACCTCGAGCAGTTCCACCCGCTGTACGTCGAGACGGCCGAGCGGGACCACTTCACGCCGCGGCCGCTGAGCTACTTCACGACCATGTTCGACGCTCTGCTGGCCGAGGACCCGGATCGGATCCGGCTCTACCTGGCTCATCACGAG